>JAJECD010000181.1 GCA_022822215.1 Candidatus Poribacteria bacterium
CACGCCTCACTTTTCATCAGATAAAACTTCAGCTTTCGGGGGATAGGCAGATGTTGGCTATCATCCGCGCGCATTTTCATGAACTAAACCCACAAGAACACCTATAACTATTGACTCAAACAATCTTTTGAGAAATATCAGATATACTTTAATTTATACACGCGCCGGGAGAGTTTTTACAGTTAGCAACAAAGGAGTGAAATAAGCCGATGAATGTATCACAAACCCTTACATGTACCGTTGCTGCGGGGCTGGCGTTAGCACCGGCATTGATTGGAAACGCTGCGAGCCACGATGCTATCTTTGCCCCGGACGCAGAACTTAAAGAACTGTTCAACGGTGCGCATTTCACGGAAGGTGTCTCCGTCGCACCGGATGGAACGGTCTATTTCAGCGACATCACTTTCACAGATCAGACGGATATGAAAGCCGGAAATATCTGGAAACACAATCCAGAGACTGGAGAAACGACCATTTTCCGTTCTCCGAGTGGGATGTCCAACGGTACGAAGTTTGACGCACACGGTCGTTTGGTCGTCGCGGAAGGTGCGGATTTCGGGGGACGTCGGATTACGCGGACAGACATGACGACCGGTAAAAGCGAAATCATCGCTGGTCTCTATAACGGGAAACCCTTTAACTCACCGAACGATTTGTCAATTGACGAGCAGGGACGGATCTATTTTACCGATCCACGGTATGCCGGGCATGAACCCGTTGAGCAACCCATTTTTGGCGTTTATCGCATTGATCCAGACGGCTCTGTGCATCTTGTTGTTACGGATGCAGGTAAACCGAACGGTGTCGCTGTTTCGCCTGATCAAAAAACCCTCTATGTCATCAGTCATGACAACGGCGCGATGGGTAGTTTTCCTGAGGATATACCACTGCGTAGTGGAAATATGGCACTCCTCGCCTACGATCTTTCACCGGATGGCACTGCGACTTTCCGAAAAACGCTTGTTGACTATGCACCACAAGATGGTGCGGATGGTATGATTGTTGATGCTGAAGGGAATCTCTATGCCGCGGTGCGCGATGAAACCCGACCGGGGGTCCGTGTCTACACGCCTGACGGGAAGGAACTGGCGTACGTCAAAACGCCGGATAAACCGACCAACGTCGCGTTCGGACGCGGTAAATCAAGTGGGCGACTCTATATAACGGCAGAAAATTGCCTCTACAGCATTGAGGTACTGAAAGAAGGCTATCACCTGCCGCAGAAGTAGTCCCTAAACGTCTGGGTGGCGGTTGTGCCACGACGTTGCGCGTTCATAGGCGTGTCCAACCTGACACAATAACGGCTCTGTGAGGTGCTTTCCGACGAATTGAATGCTCAACGGTAGCCCTTCGCTATTCAAACCGCACGGTACGGATAGCGTCGGGGCACCATTGTAGTCAAACGGCACGGTAAACCGTTGGAACTTCGGATCTCTTGCACCGTACGTGCCGTATAACATTTTTGGTGAGACACGGTGGGGCGGTGCAGACATCGACGGACAGACCAGCACATCAATCTCCTCAAATACTCTTCTCAGGTGTCCTGTGCAGGCGGCTCTTAAGTTGTTCGCTTTCGCATAATCGGCACCCGTTACTTTTGCCCCCATGTCCAACCATCCTCGGAACCAAGGACCGTAAGCATCCCGCTGAGATGGATAGGTCGCTGCGTGTGCTAATACCGCTTCGGCAGAACATAGTGTCGGCCATGCCAAGACATATTCCTCCACATCTGGCAACTGCACCTCAACGATTTCAGCACCTTGATCTGCCAGGACTTCCACACCAGCGCGCACGGCTTCGGCGAGTTCCGTATCAATATCCTGAGTGGCATAGTTATCGTCGAACCCAATGCGGACACCTTGAAGGTCTTGTCCGATCCCCTCAAGCATGTTAGGCACCGGATTCGGCAGAGAGGTCGGATCGTTCGAGTCAGGACCTGCGATCGCCGCAAGCATAATCCCCGCATCAGCGACACTTCGCGTCATTGGACCGACGTGATCCATCGATTCTGCGAGGGCAAGGACACCGTAGCGGCTGACTCTGCCCCAGGTCGGTTTTATACCCACGATGCCACACGATGCCGAGGGAAAACGAATGGAGCCACCTGTATCGCTTCCAAGCGAGCCGAAACACAACCCCGCCGCCGTTGCAACGCCCGAACCGCTCGACGAAGAACCTGTCCATCGGTCAGGGTTCCACGGGTTTTTTGGAATGTCGAACTCAGGGTTGTAGCCGCCCATTGCCCCTTCGGTTAGGTTGAGTTTGCCGAGCAGGACTGCACCTGCCTCCTCAAGTTTCGTGATGACCGTGGCATCAAATGTAGGCACATGATCGGCGAGCACTTTCGCCGCCCCCATCGTGCGGACACCCTTTGTAAAGCAGAGATCCTTCACTGCAATCGGAACACCGTGAAGGGGACCCCGATAAGTTCCTGCGTTAATTTCCCGTTCCGCTTTTTGCGATGCAGCCATCGCATGTTCCGTCATCACTGTGGCGTAGCTCATCAGTTGACCATCAAGATGCGCTATGCGTTCTAACATTGCAGTTGTAATCTCGACAGGCGATAACTGTTTAGAGGCAATCGCTTCCGCAATCTCGGTAATCGTCTTGAAATGAAGTGGTGTTTTCGACATCTGCTTTTTCCTCGTTCTTTTTTAATTTACATCACTCGGACGCGGGCGTCCCAAGAGACTTAACAACCGATCACTTGCACCTTCGAGCGCATCTTCAGGAACCGGGACCTCGTTACAAAGATTAAACCGCCAATACGCCCAATACGCTGCATACTGCGATTGCAAAATGTAACGTGTTTTATTGGAGAGGTTCGGTGCACCCCGGTGCCAACACTGCGGGTCCTGTAGATAGATGTCGCCTGCCTTACAGAGAATGGAAACCGGTTTATTCCCCTCGAATTCGGGATTTTCCTGATCGTTGGGATGTCTACCGGAGTAGTGACTGCCCGGAACGTATTGCGTCGGTCCCTCCGCAATTGTATCAATATCGTTCAACGCCATCTGGACAGTGAACCACATCACGGGCATCCGTAAGCGTGGATCGTGACGCGGCATCTCTTCCGTAACAGGGAAATGCACCGAACCGTCAACGTGCCAGCGATCAATCGAGAGTCCAGGAAGGTTCCGTAGGACATTCTGCCCACAAAACTTGCAGTTTTCACCCACAATCGCCTCTGCCAAACTCAGAATCGGCTCTCGGAGGAGCATGTCTCGGAAGATCGGATCGAGTTCAATCGTATTTCGTAAGATGAAAGGCATCGGTTCTTGGGAATCGGCGTGTGCGCCCATCTGGATATATCTGACATCCGCAAGGTGTGGGTTCGTTCTCTCGGCGAGTTGCGGATCGGCGAAAAATTCATCTGTCTTCTCTCGGAGCGCGGTAACCTCTCCGTCGGTTAATACACCCGGAATATAAACGAACCCATCACGAAAGAATTGTTCGGCAATCTCTTTTGTCTTCTCTTCACTGAAACGCTCACCCTTGCGTATCGGACTGTTCGCCATGTTGTGTCTCCTATTGCCTGAAGGCTGCGTAGGGGTTGGGTCCCCCAACCCCTACAGTATGTTGTGTCTCCTATTGTCTGAAGGCTGCGTATGTTGTGTCTTCTATGACCTGAAGGCTGCGTAGGGGTTGGGTCCCCCAACCCTATAGTTCAATCCAAATAATCCATCTCTGGTAGCAGATTCCAACGATATTGGTCTGCGGGTTGTGTATTCCGTCCCCATCTACCGAGGAGTTGTGTGTCTGCGCGTTTTGCTGCTATCTGCGCCGCAACCCAATCCGGATCCCAACCTTCCAAAACCTTCTCAGTCAATCGCGTCAAGATGTCTCTGCATGCTGGATCGGCTGCACAGTCGCGCAACTCGTTTGGATCTTCCTTCAGGTTGAAAAGTTGTGAGGGTTGTCCGTGATAGTAGTTTAGTTTCCACTCTCCATCTCGCACCATCCGATGGTAGCAGCCGTCATCGGTGCAGTATTCAGAGAAGGCGGTGTCCTCCCATTGTGTATCTTGATCTCGGAGCAGCGGTAAGATGCTCCGTCCACGAGAATGCGGCAAAGCCGGGGCACCGAGTGCATCAAGCATTGTAGCGTTCAAGTCCAACGCGCTGACGACCCGATCGCAATGCACACCTTCCGGTAAAGTACCGCGCCACGATAGGATTGCCGGAACTTTCACCGAATGCTCATAAAACGTCTGTTTCCACCAAAGTCCGTGTTCACCGACCTGCTCGCCGTGATCCGAACTATAGAGAATCAATGTGTTCTCGTCTAACCCGTTTTCCCGAAGTGCAGTCAGTATCTGCCCAATCATTACGTCCATCCGTGTCACCAACGCCCAATACGCCGTACGTGCGCGGAGAATCTCTGCGTCGGAGACCTCAACAATCCCGCACTGCTCACGCCACCGTCGGAAGTGTGGATGCAACGCCTCTGAAAAAGGTTCAGGATTTTCGGGCATCGTCATCTGCCCGTCATACAGTTGGTAATCCTCTTGACGTGCAACGAACGGTTGATGTGGCAACATGAACCCGACGGAAATGGAGAAGGGTGTCTCTAAGAGTCCTGCCCGTTTCTGGACCCCGAGTCGATTGAGATAGTCAACCGTTGCAGCGGTTACATCCTCATCGTGAACCTGATACGCGCTTTGACCTGCCCCTGATTTTTCGAGACTCACGCGTGCCGGTCCCGCGGTTCCAGAGAGTTCACCGTGATCAACACCGCGTCCGCCGTGATAGTTCGGACCGTGGTCACCAACGAGACGTTCGGCATACCCGTGGAGTTGATCGGGTCCGAGTGCGTGCATCCGTCCGATAAGCACGGGTTGATACCCGGCTGCACCCATGGCGTGTGCAAAAGTCGGAATCCCAGAATCGAGGATATGACTGTTCGTCCATACGGCGTTTTCGTAAGGGTGTCGTCCGCTGAGCATTGACATCCGGGACGGGACGCAGATCGGAGAAGGGCAATAGACGTTCTCAAGTACGACCCCTTCCGCGGCAAGGCTGTCGAGATTAGGGGTCTGTACCAGCGGATCGCCATAACAACCTGTTACATAAGGGTTGTGCTGGTCGGAATGAATGTATAGCAAATTG
>JAJECD010000086.1 GCA_022822215.1 Candidatus Poribacteria bacterium
GATTTGTTTTTCGCGTGCTGCGTAAAATCCGTCTGTAAATGATTGCTTGAGGTAGTTCCAAACGGTATTTTTCACCTTATCTTCGGAGGAAAGCTTTTTCTTCATTGTTTCTGCTGAGTCCTTGATTGTAGCAGCGTCCGAAACCCTATGAGCAAAAGCAGGCAGCGCGTTTTGATTTCCACAGCGTTTTAACTCATGGGTTCTGTAGAATCGTGATTCACCCCTGCGGGGTGATATAGGTTCACATCTGTTGTCTTTTCAAGACCACAAACAACCGCTTTTCGTAAATTGAGAGTTCATCAAGCGGGTAGGGGACCTCGTGGAGCTGTCTGAAAAAGTTTCGATTGACGTATGTCCATATCCCATCCGATCATAAAACCTCGCCCGCCTCGGTGTGTTCTGCAATTTTCTCTTTTCCTACTGATAATGTCACATTAATTGTAAACATCACTATAATTTCAGATGCTAAGTTCCGCCAACATGCCGGGATCTATTGGAACAGGTGAATTTGACGATGGCAGTGGGACAACATCTCCGTCTTCGCGCAGACCTTCAATATGAAACGTAATGGCTTCAGAGATTAACGTCCGCACTTCCTCTACTGTATCACCTGCCGCAATGCACCCAGGAAGATCAGGGACATAAGCACTGCAACTGTTTTCTCCTTCTTCAAAAATAACAACGTATTCCATGGATTTATCCACCTCACCATCTGAGTCCAGCTTGCCTTAGAATGCTGTTGAGTGTCCCCGGACGGACATCCGCACTTAATTTTCCCGCAACTGTCACGGTGCCCTTTTTTGATGGATGTTTATAGTAGATTTTAGAATCAATTGCCCACTCTGCACCGGTGCGGTTAGAAACCGCACCTACCGGGCCTGGGCCAAAAGTGTGTATTTATTTTTAGGATCTACTATAAATTGTCGATGACTGCCTCGCGTCCGGACGAGATACCACCCATCGTCTTGAATCAGTTTTATGAGCAGGCGCACCTTCATAGTATACTCTTGCCGGTTTTGAATTCACTGATTAGAAGAAAATGACTCGTTACAGCTCCTTGTGCCATAATCACTCCTCATATTCCTTCTGGCTAAAAGCTGCTGAGACTTTTCCTTCCTCATTTTCCGATTTTTTAGCGTGGAATGAGCATATAACGCGACCTTCATGAATTATCAGTAGTTTACCGTTATTGTCAAACTTTATACCTGCCTTGAATGCATCCGTTTGGTACACTGTTGCTATAACGTTATACCCCAATGAACTTATATTTTTCAGACTAACGTGTTGATCTTCCATTGATTAATTTCCTTCCTTATTGCCAGGGGCAGAAATAGCGTAAGATTTCGGTAAGAGTGTTCCTTAACCAATGAGAAGAATTATACCACAAATCCCCTATAAAAGCAATCTGATATTTCCCGAGAAAGTTGTCGCTTTCTTTCCTAAAATCAGATATACTTATACAAAGTGCTATTCGGAGAATCGTGTATTGTGAGAGTTGTAACAAAGGAAGTATCATAGGTATCAATGAACATCATCTTTCTATTTTCAGATGAACACGCCGGGGCTGTGATGGGGAACAGTGGGCATCCCGTTGTCCAGACCCCACATCTTGATCGCCTCGCTGAACAGAGTTACACATTCGATAATGCTTATTGCAATTACCCCATCTGTACGCCTTCACGTCTATCCATGCTCACAGGACGCTATCCACATCAGATTGAAGCCTGGGATTTAGGGGCAATCGCTGATCGGCAGTACCAGACGTGGGGCGACCATCTGGCAAAGGCGGGGTATGAGACCGTGCTTTGTGGACGGACACATTTCAACGGAACGGATCGGTTGCTCGGTTTTTCTCATCGCTTGTTGGACGATCTACATCGCTGGCGACATACAACAGGGAGACCCCCACGGCGCGGACCGGATGCCCGGCGCGGTTCTAATTCACACGTTACCGAGTGCGGACCCGGAGACCACGAACACACGAGATACGACAGAAACGTCACTGACTTAGCAGTGGACTTTCTTCGCGAAAAAGCTGCATCATCTGATGAAAAACCGTTTCTACTCTACTGCGGGTTCATGCACCCACACTTTCCACTGATTGCACCACCCGAATTCTACGCACTATACGACCCAGACACGCTCGAACTTCCTGATACCTGGAACGAACGGCTTGAATCCCAACACCCCATCATCCAGCACCACCGTTGGGCGTGGCGGAACGACATCCCGCCGCCTGAGGCAACCGTGCGCTGTGCGTTAGCCGCCTACTATGCCCTTGTTTCGGCTCTCGATGCCCAAATCGGTAGGATATTGGAGGCGATTGATACATCGCCATTACATGAAGATACCGTTGTGATCTATACCAGCGATCACGGCGAGATGGCAGGGCACCACGGCATCTGGCAAAAGCAGTGTTTCTACGAACCGGCAGTGAGAGTGCCATTAATGCTGCGCCTACCTTCAGGGGAGACCGGTCGTGTCGCGCAAAACGTCTCGCTGGTAGATGTC
>JAJECD010000390.1 GCA_022822215.1 Candidatus Poribacteria bacterium
CTTTATGAACTGCTAAATGCAAAAGCAGATGCCTTAGAGGAACGCGCCCGCGAGGCAGAGATACAGAAAAACTACGTTCGCGCGTTGCAGCTGTATAAACTCTATTTCACCTATTTTAGAGAAGCGGAACGCTATTCAGAAGTCGAGAAACATGTGAAGGAATTGAAAAATAAAATAGGCAGAAAATAAAGGAGAGCTATATGTCAAAAGAATTATTCAAGGAACTTGTCGGTGTCATAGCAACCTTAAGGAGTGAAAATGGGTGTCCATGGGATCGAGAGCAGACGCATGAGACACTGAAATCAACGCTTATTGAGGAAACCTACGAAACGCTTGAAGCGATTGATACAGGCGATCCGAGTAAACTGAAAGAGGAACTGGGGGATCTGCTCCTGAACATCATGCTCCAAGCACAAATTGCAGCGGAACACGAGAACTTTGACATCTACGCAGTGATTGAGACTTTGACAGAAAAATTGATCCGACGGCATCCCCACGTCTTCGGTGATGTTGATGTTGAAGATTCAGAAGAGGTTGTAAAAAACTGGGAAGCAATCAAGCGCCAAGAGGCAGGCTATTCGGATCGGAAATCAGTGCTTGATGGGATTCCAAATGCAATGCCGACGCTGCTTCGTGCCCAAAAGATACAGAGTCGAGCTGCGCGCGTTGGTTTCGATTGGGAGGAACTCACGGATGTGATCGCTAAGGTTGAAGAAGAACTTGATGAAGTCAAAGCCAGTATCAACACAGAAGATTCAGAAGCAGTTGCGATGGAACTCGGTGACCTGTTATTTGCTATTGTGAATCTATGTCGTTTTATGAATCTCCAAGCTGAAGAGACGTTGAGGCAGGCAAACCGGAAGTTTATAACGCGCTTTAAATGGATGGAAGCAGAATTAGAACGCCGCGGCACAAACTTTGAATCGCAAGACTTAGAGAGTTTAGACGCGATCTGGGAAGCAGCTAAAAAAGCGGAGACCGATGCTGGGTAATTCTGTTGGCTACCAACAAAGCCTTTCACAGCACAAGCAGGACTACGGAACAAGATGGCAGAGACCCTATTGACCCTATTAATCCAAGAATGTCAACGCCACCCCGATTACGAGGGGTTCGTTGAACTTTTTAAGGGGTTAGATCCGTCCGCCCCCCCGCGCATAGAGCTTATTCACCGCGCTACGCCGCCGTCTCGCAGAACAAAAAAACTGGGAATCTTTTCGGGATCCTTTAACCCGTTGACGCTCGCACACGTCCGAATGATAGAGGAGACACTCACGGCGGACCAGTTAGATGAAGTACTCCTGCTCCTTGCGAAGGCAAATGTAGATAAAAATATATTCGGTTTGCCACTTGCAGCGAGACTCGTCACGCTCAAGAAATACGCGACTGATCACCAAAAGTTTTCTGTGGGTGTATCAAGTCACGGCAGATATATCGACAAGGTTACTGCTTTAAAAGCCATTTTTCCACCCGAGACCGAGTTCCACTTCATCGTCGGCTATGATACCTTAGTGAGAATCTTCGACCCGAAATATTATACAAACTTCCATGCGGAATTGCAGGAGTTGTTTATCTCGGCGCGCTTTATTGTTGCGAATCGGGCAGAAGCAGACATCAAGACCATAGAGGCATTCATGGGGCAACCAGAGATTCGCCGATATACCTCTTACGTCTCACGTCTTCTCTTACCAGATACTTACGCCTATATGTCCTCAACAGAAGCACGCGAATTGTTGGCACGCGGTGAGTCTATTGCACACCTCGTGCCTTCGAGCATTCTCGCCATGCTTGACTGAAGTCTCCTTAAACCTATTAATACGTAATAACAATCCTATTCAAGTGCACACCTTCCTTTTTTTCCCAGCCCTTTCCTTATAATTGGTAAGATCTAATACAATGCCTGGTGTACATTCGACCAAAGCGTATCTATAGGACTCGCTCTAAACAAACCACAATGCCCTGTTTTGATTTTACCACATTTTTTTTGCGTTCCTGTCTAATTGTGTCAAATAATATACATCTTTGCTGAATTTCAGTGTTATTTTTATGCTTTTTGGATGGCACGATTCTTGCAACGACCAATTCAACAGCATTCATAAAATAAATTTGAAACCGATTATCAGATACTTTCGTTTATTTTACAATGTTTTCGGTGGCAGGTTTAAAGTTAAAAATATCGAAATTTATAGCGGGTTATCATAGAATTTTTATAGTGAGGAGAACTCATTGTGTTTAACGGTATAGAAATCATTATAGGTGGTTTAGGTGCCCTAATCGGCATTGGTGGTGGTTATCTGGTCCTCTCCGCATTTTTTGCAGGTATCCGGCATATCGCGAAACCCAATGCCTTTGAAGTCGAAAAGACAACACCGAAAAAATAAGACTATCGGTGTTGAGATTACGCCGAATGGCTTGACAATTGAAGTTTTTTGTGTTATAATTTCGTTGAGTATTTGAGAGTGGAATTTATGCTCTGGTTTCAGATGCTCAAGACATTATAAGACAGGACGAAGTTTACATTAAAACGAACAGCGGCAGATATGCAGTATCGCTCCCTCCATTCGTGGGATGTCACGCCTGAAGAAGCACGAGAAATTCAAAACAGGCTCCGTACAGAAGTGATTCCGACAGACCAGTTTGGAACAATTAACACGGTTGCCGGGGTAGACATCGGACTGAAAAAGGACATCGCGCTTGCATCCGTGGTAGTCCTCAGTTTTCCCGGATTGCAGGTGGTGGATAGCGAGGTGGCAGAGTGCGCTGTTCGTTTTCCTTATATACCTGGGTTGTTGTCCTTCCGTGAAGTACCCCCACTTCTGACAGCATTCGATCGGTTACAAACGGAACCAGATTTGGTGATAGTTGACGGACAAGGCATCGCACATCCGCGACGGTTCGGGCTTGCATCGCATCTGGGATTAATTTTGGATAAACCGACGATTGGGTGTGCGAAATCCCGGCTCTGGGGACGATACGAAGAACCGGGACCAGAACAGGGTGCTTACACTCATCTTGTTGATAAAGGAGCGGTAATAGGTGCTGCTGTTCGGACTCGCACAAACGTTCGGGTAGTTTACGTATCCGTAGGACATCGAATATCTCTGGATTCAGCACGTACATTGACTTTGGCATGTTGTCGAGGTTACCGTTTGCCTGAGACAACCCGCCATGCGCACAACGCCGCATCCGGTAAAACTCCTCAAAATACACTACTGTTTTAATATCATGAATAATAGCACCCCGCTGCACTGGTCGTTTGACTACAATTACGGTGCGCAAAATCCGCAATTTGGTCGGGAATTGATTAGCACACTTCGTGGATATGAGCCAGAAGTCGGTGCGCGTCAGACCGGTGTAGGACAGACTGTTAGGCACGTTTACAACATCCTACCGAATTATTGGCGTGGTTATCGTCAGGGCAACGCTGCAGAGCAGTTGAGTATTGGAACGGCTATCATCGAACGGAGCAACGCTAATAACAATCTCTGGTACTACTCTGTCGAATATGAGAATACGACAAGTGGAGAAAATTTACGGTTGCAATTCCGCTGTAAGGATGAACCTTACCGCCGACTCACAGATAGTTGGCGGGTCGCTGCCCAAAATAGGGGTAGCGATGCATATTCTCGATCAACTTACGATGGTCACCTGACCTCAGATAGAGAAGTAAAACTTCGCATCAATGGTACTGAAATTAGTTCTGGAACAGTGGAGACAGATGTCAAACTGACGTGTGATTGGGCACTTTTTGATGTAATTCCTGCACTTGTGCAAACAATCCAAACCTTAGATGACAGTGTGGAGATTGCGGTGCTGGAAGACCTGGCGCAACTCAGACTGAAAAGTAGACTCAACTTTCTTGAATCAATAGAGATACCTATTCCGCTCGATGGGTATTACCTCTACGGTATTGGGATGCTGCCTTCATATTGGTGGCTCGATGCCTACGGGAATGTTGCAATTGCTTCAAGGACTTTCGAGACGTTGGTGCTCAAGGAGAGGATAGGGTAAGCGAGATGAGCAAACGTCCCTATATCCTTTTTATTAACACCGATCAACATTCGTGGGATGCACTCTCGGCTTACGGGAATCCATATCTCCAGACCCCGAATATCGATGAACTTCACCGGAATGGAACTTCGTTCCAGCGGTCGTTCTGTACGGATCCGGTGTGTGCTGCTGCGCGTTCGAGTTGGGCAACGGGTTTATACGCTTCGGAAACGGGGGTGCCGTTCAACGGTGGATCTCTGCACCCAGAAATCCGGGATTTAGGACAGGTACTGAACGCAGGCGGTTATAGGGCATTCCACTCTGGTAAGTGGCATGTGCCCGGTAGAGATGTTCGTGAGAGTTTTCAGGTGCTTTATTATGGACAGCGAGATATTGGTGCAGGCGGTGCTGCGTATTACGATTCAGCCTCCACGCATGCGGTCACTGA
>JAJECD010000040.1 GCA_022822215.1 Candidatus Poribacteria bacterium
TTCGTGGAGAGCGGTGGGTTACCACCCTCTATGAAACGAGAAACAAGAACGAAGCACGAGACAAAGGTTTGCAGGAAGCAACACAGCTAACGTTGTTTGATGCTACTAACAAGCCCAAGTCTTTAGGCTTGGGTAGTTGACCTATCTGTTACTTTACTTACAACACGGCGTATGCAAAGGAGTCATTCTAAAATGAGATACACACAAACCTGTATCGTATTATGTATCGCATTCCTACTCAATAGCAGTTTACAAGCAGCCCAGGGGCCAGTGCTTTCCTATGTCGTTGAACAAGCAGGAAAGGCTGACATATACTGGGCAGATACCAGCGGTAATGTTGTCCGCCGTATTAAAACGGATGTCCCTCAAATGAGTTCACTCTCATGGTCACCCGATGGTCGTTTTGTTGCCTATCAATCCAACCACGAAGGCCCTCCCAATATCTACGTGTTGAACATCCAAAATAGGGTATCACAGCGGTTGACTAACCATGAGGGCAGAAGCCTGAGACCCGCGTGGTCACCGAATGGGAGATGGATCGCTTTTGTTTCTGATCGAGATGGAGCGTATCTGGATGTCTATAGAATGGATACCGACGGTTCAAATCTTAGAAGATTAACAAACCGGGGTAATAATTGGCGGCCGGGTTGGTCTCCAGATAGTCAATGGATCGCCTATAGTTCCTTTCAAGACAAACGCGGCGCGCTCTATATAATGACTGCCGATGGGAAAGGTCGC
Source organism: Candidatus Poribacteria bacterium (assembly GCA_022822215.1). Lineage (GTDB taxonomy): Bacteria > Poribacteria > WGA-4E > WGA-4E > WGA-3G > WGA-3G. The sequence goes on from JAJECD010000040.1 coordinate 739, forward strand.
AAACAACTAAAGCTGGGGGTGTCCACACCGTCTGGCGGCACGTGGTCCCCTGATGGCAAACAAATTGCCTTTGCTGCTGGACGGGAACTTGAAGACGGTGTAAACATCCGTGTCATTGATACGGATAGAGACAATCCACGAAAGTTAACACGGGTCGGACAATTAGCGTTGGCGAGTCATCCCGCATGGTCTCCCGATGGCGAGTGGATCGCCTATTCTAAGAAAAAGATAGTCAATCTGCCACCCCCGGGTGTCCGCGTCGCTATTGCCGAAATCTACAGCAAGTGTACCATCTATATCGTCAAGGCTAAAGGTGGCACCGGTGAACCTCGTGAGATCGTAAATGGATTGCCACTCCAACCCATGCCAGCATGGGTGCCGAAGACTGCACTTCCTGTTTCACCCAGTCCGGAGAAACAGACAACCCTCTGGGGGAGACTCAAGCAAACCCGAAAGTAATAATCGGTGAATCTGATGTTAGAAAATGATGTTCAACTCATTCATAGGTTTTTATCAGGCGACGATAAAGCGTTCAGTACCTTGGTCCAAAAGCACCAGAAGAGCGTTCACGCGCTCGCATGGCGTAAAGTTGGCGATTTTCATTTCGCTGAAGAAATTACGCAAGACGTTTTTCTGCAGGTCTATAAAAAACTATCGACACTCAAAAATCCCAATCAGTTTGTTGGATGGCTTTATGTTATTGTAAATCGACGCTGTATTAATTGGATACAGAGACACAGACCGACGACGCAATCCTTAGACAGCATGCCTGCGGAACAGGTAGAGGAAGTCTCTTATAAACATTATGTATCAGACCAACTCGACATGGAAATTACTGAACATCGGCATGAAATCGTCAAAAGGCTTCTACAACAGCTGCCCGAGAGTGAACGTACAGTGGTAACCCTCCATTATCTTGGCGAGATGCCTGTGGCTGGACACACCTCGGACCCAACATGAATAGTTTTACACTAACGCACTTTCCCGCTGTTGCCTCGGACGAAAACACTTTTTACAATCTTGACGGATACGGTATTAATCGCACAACGGATGCAGGCGAATCGTGGCATCCATTTATGAGTGGAATCGTAGGGACTGATATTCTGGACTTAGTCGCGCGCAATGATAGACTCTATATACGAAACCGCAGCGGCATATTTCAATCGATCGATGATGGTGAATCGTGGACAGAAGTTCAGGTTGACCCTAACGAAAAGTTAGAAAACGCAGTGCCCCGAAGAAATTTTTACGGCGAGTCACAGTTATCGGTTTTCGGAAGTGTTCTTTATGGAATTATGGATGGCAAAGACAACTTGGGTATTTCTCGGCTATCTACTGACGGTGATGCACTCGTTCCGATCCAAGAGATACCTGCTTTCGATGAAGAACCTTTATCCAGCGAATCGTTGAGAGAAATCCAAGCCGCGAAAGGGATTTACCTCGATAGCGAAGGGAAAGAATATGAGAAAATGGAAATGCTACTCCGACATCATGCAAACTGGGTAAAAGCCGGTGGATTTGCAGTCAGTGGTGAGACGTTCTATATGGAATACAAGCGGCAGCTTTTTAAATGGAGTCCCGGCAATCCGAAATGGGAAAATACTGGATTGGTAGATACCGGCGACCCATCTCAGGATAGGGGTAAAGATGGGTTTGAAGTAGCGGTTTCAGGCGATACCGTCTACGTGGGTAAACGGGATGGCAAGTTGTTTCAGTCGCATGATGGCGGGAATAGCTGGCGAGACATTACGTCAAACCTTCCGCTTCAATTTGAGCGTTTTAACGCGATACACTTTTCGGGCCCAACGGTTTACGTAGGCACAGACAAAGGGACCCTGAGTTCAGAAACTGGGACATACTGGCACGTGGCAACCGATAACACCGGCGAACGGATTGTGATAGATAGATTCGCCGTCTATGGTACTACAGTTTACGGTGCCGGTAATAGCGGGGTTTACCGTTTAGATGCCGAGTCCAGATGGAGACAAATCTCTTCGGAAGTTCCGGGTAAGGTGCTTTCTCTGGCTGTCAATAACAACAGACTTTACATTGCCGCGCAACGGCGCGGGCTGTTTCACATTTCACTTGAAAAGGAAAAGTAACATTTAATCTCACATCCAATAAGGAAGAACACCCATGAATACTAAAATTTTTTCCCTATTCTGTTGCATCAGTCTCGCACTGTTGAGCAGCACCTCTACAGAGGCACAGGTGCCAACATCCGCCAAAATCGTTTTTGAATCTTGGCGCGATGGGAATGGCGAAATCTATATCATGAATGCTGATGGAAGTAAACAAGAAAACTTGACGCGGCACGGGGCGAGGGACGGCGCGCCCGTTTGGTCACCGACAGGTAAACATATTGCTTTCCATTCCGATCGAGATGGCATTCGCGACATCTATATTATGAATCCTGATGGGAGAAACGTCCGGAAAGTGTTGCGGAACTTGAGTTATAGAGAGTATCCGACGTGGTCCCCAGATGGGAAAAAACTTGCTTACACAAGATCGGAAGATTGGACAATCTGCATTGCTGATATAGAAAAACGGACGGAAGAAAGTGTGGCGTTTACAGACATAGTTGGCGGATTTTCAGACTGGTCGCCGGATGGTTCAGAGATCGTCTTTATTTTTGTAAAACCCAGCGATTATCGTATACACACCATTAATCTTAGGACACATGAACAGACAGAACTCCCTCTGCCTCCAAATATCCCACCACCGTGGGTGGAAGGGCGGTTCTTTTTCTTTCCTGCGTGGTCGCCGGATGGTGATACAATTGCATTTTCTTGGCGGCTGAAAGGCATCCACCTTATGAATCGCGATGGGAACGGCGTAAAGAAAATCATCGAAGGGGCTCGAGCGGCTTGGTCCCCACAAGGCGATCAGTTGCTTTATGACGCTGATAAGCGCATCTTCAGGCTTGATATGAACAGTGGGAACAAAACCTTGTTATCACGCGATGGATTCGGGGCAGATTGGTTTGACCCAGCGACGTTACCCGTCCAACCCAGTGCAGAATTGTTAACAACGACATGGGGAAAATTAAAGCAGAAATAATACGCTCTTAAACCACACATCTGTAAGTAGTGTTAGGCGAGGTCGCTGTGCCTCGCCTACCTTTCTTTTCCACCTCGCCGGTTGCCCACTTCTATCCACAGAATGCTTGATCTAAACTCCTAAAAGTTATATAATATGGCAAGATTGGGTATTTTTTATATATTCACACGCCGAGAAAGAATGGAGGTATCGCATGAAAATGCGCTTGACTTTCGGTATCCTGATGCTAACCGCACTATCAGTTATCAACGTTGTCAGTCTCGTTGCTAAAGAAGATTGGACGCAGAAAGCAAACATGCCAACAGTCCGATCCGGATTTACCACGTGTGTCGTCAATGAGAAGATATTCGCAATCGGAGGCTATGTTGACGGCCTCGGAGACTTGTCCCTTTCAACCGTCGAAATGTACGATCCGAAAACCGATACATGGGAACGAAAGGCTGATATGCCAACGGCTCGTACTGACGCAGCTCTCTCGGTTGTAGACGGAAAAATCTACGCAATTGGTGGAACAGTTCTGGGTCGATTTGAGGTTGACATCCTTGTAGATGGTGAGGTGAGAAGGATCCCAAGATGGAAGGCTGAAGATATTCCAACCGTCGAAATGTATGAGCCAGCTACGGACACATGGACACCGAGAGCCGACATGCCTACACCCAGAAACACCAGTGCCTGCGTCGTTGATGGGAAAATCTACGCAATCGGTGGGACATCGGACAAGGTAAAATCGTTTCGTTTAGACACCGTGGAGGTGTATGACCCGGTTACAGATACATGGGCAAAAGGGAAAAACATGAACCGTGCGCGTGCGGGTGCTGCTGTCAGTGTTGTTGATGGAAAGATTTACGTCATGGGCGGCACCGGATTACCCCTGATTATAAATCATTCGGGACCTTTTCTTTCCAGTATTGAAGTCCATGACCCGAGCAGAAATAATTGGCGCGAAGTAGGGGACATGTATACCGCAAAAGCGGGGCATACCGCAAGTGTCATCAACGGAAGAATTTATGTAATAGGCGGTTATTTTCGGAATCAAGGGCAACAGGAGAAACGTTTTAAAACAGTCGAGATCTATCATCCTCGAATAGGTCGTTGGACACAGAAACCCAACATGCTTGATACCCTAGTCGGACATAAGGCTGAAGTCATAAACGGGGATATCTACATCTTTAACGATGCAGCCCACAATGATGTCCCATTTACAACTGTTGCGGTCTACGACACGGAAGAACGCCAAGGTGTTAATCCAATCGATAAACTCCTCAAGACGTGGGGGACAATTAAAAAAGTTGACTGACACCATCGCTAAAGCGGGTTTGATGGCTTATACACATTTTACGAAAAACTATTTAAGAGACGGAGATACGGATGAAAGTCGTAGCGAAATTCGGTACTGAAAGTGCAGGCTTAATTGATAAACCCGACCCCGTTGCTGAGGGTGAGTTCGTCATCGTCAAAATTCATTCTGCACCCATGTGCACGGAATACAAAGGCTTCAAAAATGAAGGCACAGGCGACAGGTTTGGACACGAAGCAGCCGGTGAAGTCGTAGAAATCGCGCAGGAAGGCACTGTCAAGGTAGGCGACCGCGTTGTCGTAATGCCACACTACCCCTGTGGAAAGTGTTACCTCTGCTTAGCAGGCGAATATGCACACTGCCGGGACGACCACAAAGTCCCAAACGTTCCCGGACAAGCGGGTATGACGGCGACTTATGCACAGTACATTCTTAAACGCGACTGGCAGCTCGTGCCTATCCCGGAGGGAGTCTCCTATCATCACGCCGGAATGGCGTGTTGTGGACTCGGATCGACGTTTAATGCCATGCGGTTGATGAATGTTAACGCTTTAGATACCGTCCTCATTGCAGGGATGGGACCTATTGGACTTGGCGGTGTGATTAATGCTGTTTATAGAGGCGCGCACGTCATTGCTGTTGAAAGCCACCCGTATCGTGCTGACCTCGCGAAGAAGCTCGGCGCAGCGGCGGTCGTCAATCCACAAGATGGAGATGTTATTGATCAGATTTTGGACTTGACCGATGGTAGAGGCATTGATAAAGGTGTAGAATGCTCAGCGGCTTCTGAAGCCGTCCGATTATTGATTGACGTAACACGTCCGAAAGGACACATTGCATTGATTGGTGGGATTCGTGAAGTGGCAATTCAGGGCGGTGAAATTATCAATAAAGGCTTGACCTTACACGGCACGCGGCATTACGACCTCCCAAGCACACCCGCTATGATGCGGATGATTACACAAGTGAAGACGCAGCTGGATACGTTCATCACGCACACCTTCCCTATGCGCCAAATTCAGGAAGCGTGGGCGTTGCAGTGTACACATGACTGTGGGAAAGTTGTCCTTGATCCATGGGCGTAAAAGCGCACAGCCGATTAACCAGACCTGTTTTGATGAAAGGGGATCGCTATGAATGCTAATACAAACACTACGCCGCTCTCAACACCACTCGACATACGACGTGGCATTACAAACGCGGCAGATGTCGCTTTTCCGTTGCGTTGGGGTATCCTCGGTGCTGGCAATATTTCAGGGATGTGGGTAAAGGCTTTACACGCCTGCGAAGGTGCAACTGTGTCTGCTGTGGCAGCACGAGAACTCGACCGAGCAAAAGAATTCTCGAGGCGGTACGGCATTAGCACAGCATACGGGGACTACCGAGAGATGGTCGCAGCCGATGATGTGGATATCGTCTACATCGGCACGATTAACCCACTGCATAAGGAGCATACCCTCCTCGCAATTGAGGCGGGCAAGCATGTGCTCTGCGAGAAACCACTTACTGTAAATCTTTCCGATGCCCAAGAGATGTACGCAGCTGCCGAAGCGCAGGATGTAATGCTGCAGGACGGCGTATGGACGCGTTTCTTTCCAGCCGTAGAGCATGCCCGCGCCGCAATTGAAGCAGGCACTATCGGCGAAGTTGTGCTAACGCAGTCCGATTTCTTTGATCCGATCTATACCATCCAAGCGGCACCCCTCGCCTTCGGTGCGTCAGCAGTGCCGAGAAATGTCGTTGCTATTGGCACTAATGCCGGTGGCGCGATTGTGGATTATGGGGACGACAGGTATGCTGTTTTCACATTTCCACCGCGCAATTCCGAACTCCCAGAAATAACGGAAATCGTTGGTACAGTCGGACGTATCACACTTGAACGACCCGGACACTGCCCGACGCGTATCTCTATCCGAATCCCACCCCCTAACGGTGTGCCTTCGCAGTACAGAACCCAAAACGCACCTGCGCCGTTACACTATTTTGAATATCCGTTACCGGGATCCGTCGCAATGGGGAGATCTTCTCCTAACCAGCACGGTTTCCTCTACCAAGCCGAAGCCGTCCATCGCTGTCTTGCTGCAGGTTTACGTCAATGTCCGCAATACGACAAGGAAGAATCGCTACATGCAATGAACGTGCTGACGGAAATCAACAAAGTGAAACAAGTGTCTCCACATCGTTGATAAATTCACTTGCTATCCTAATGCATTTAGAGTATACTGAATTCATCCCTTAGGCAAGTATTCACCGTCACATGTATTGTCTATCAGTTTAACCACAAATGAGGTAAATCATGTTAAAAACCGTTGAAG
>JAJECD010000081.1 GCA_022822215.1 Candidatus Poribacteria bacterium
TAATTCTAAGGTCTACCATAAATCCGTTCCTTGTATTACATTTTTATTCAAGACCGCTCACTTGCCCCGAACAAGTTCGGGCTTCCGGACCCAAATTATTGAAAAACCGAATAGCCCTCGGTATCGATTTTTAAGGCTTTACATAAAACCTGATTTTTGGTAAACTGACGCGTGAGGTATCTATTCCCGAAACCGCGCGAAATGCCTCGCGTTTCCTTACAATACGATTGCTAAAAGGGTAGAAAACTGAGATTGTATCATTTCTAAAACCAAGGAGCAGGGAAGGTCAAGTACCCCGCCCTAAAGGACGGGGCTTGTTGAAGCGTTAGCTCCAGCAAGCCAGTTGTAGCAACTGATTTCTCGTTTCATAGAGGATGGTATCCCATACCTCTCCACGAAGGGCGCAAGCCGCCCTATAAAGTATATTTAAAGCCGCGTTGTGGTCGCGGTCAAGTTTCAAACCACAGGATTTACAATGGAACATGCGTTCAGACAACTTCAGTTTTACAGGCGATTTCTGGCAACACTCCGAACAGGTTTGGCTCGTATTGTGGGGTGGCACTTGATGGAAGTGTTTGCCATCGCGCTTTGCCAACCAGTTGTACCAGTCAAAGAACATCCCCCAAGACGCATCCGAAATAGACTTGGCGAGGTAGCGGTTTTTGACCATGTTGCTTGGCTTCAGGTTCTCGGCGACGACCGCGTCAAAGCCGCTGTGGTGAAAAAGTTTGTAGGCGGTTTTGGCGATAAAGTCAAGACGTTGACAGGCGACAATATCAGACTGCTTTGCCAATGCGTCTTTTGCCTTATACCATCTTCGGCTTCGGTACTGCTTACGCGACACCTCACGCTGAAGTTTCGCGAGTTTGCGTTCAGCTTGCCGATAAAAACGAGGATTCGGTATCTTCTCACCTTCAGAAGTCGTCAGAAAGTCGTGTGTGCCGACATCCACACCACAAGCGGAGTTTGGAACACATTTCAACGGGTCAGGCACTTCGCAAACGATAAAGACGTACCAACCCCGCGCCGTCTTTTTCAACGTGACCTCTTTCGGGTCTCCGATGAACCGACGGTGCTGACGGATTTTGACTTCACCGAGTTTCGGCACTTTCAGCAGGTTCTGCCGTCTCCCTGTTTCACGAATCGGATTTTGACGGACACGTTCACCTGTTTTAAGCTTGTGTTTTCGCAAACTCCACGTCAACGATCGCACAGAGGATTTGTAGCGCGGGTATCCTTTTTTCTCCGCACCTTCTCTGCAACGGCGTTGAAAATGCTCGTGTGCTGCGTTAACTCTCTTGATCGTCGATACCTGCATATCTTGAGGACGTTCAGAATAGTGAGAAGTGGCAGCGCGCAGGTGCTTCAGATGGTTAATCTGATCATAAAGCGATACAGAGATACGTCCATAGTCCCACATCTGATTGCGCATCTGGAGCATATAGTTCTGCAACTGCTTCTGATGGCGCAACTCCGAAAAAAGCCAACGTTCCTGTGTTTTCGTCGGATTCGCACGGTATTTAAACGTTTGTTTCATCATTTATCACACATCACACCTTTAACCCCTGTCAAGTGGGTAGGCAGACACGTTGCCTTGCAGCAACGCTTGACATGTCTGCCAGTGTGATAGACCTATTATAGCATTTTTGACAAGTTTTGTCAAGAAAAACTTGAAGGACGGCATTTCCTCCCTGCCCTAAAGGACAGGGTTTCCATGCCGAAGCATTTGATGAATGGGTACACTATCTTTAGAGCGACAAACCACTGCCTACATGCAAAATATGTGAGTTTTGTCATTTTTGTGGTGATCTTAGGACTTGCTGCAACACCGAGCATTGTTACAGCCGGAACCGATGTGGATAATTTCCAGCCAGTTACCAATGAGATGTTACTTTCAGCGCAAGACGATGCCGACACCTGGCTGATGTATGGACGTGACTATAGAAGTTGGCGATACAGCGAACTCACACAGATTACTACCGAAAACGTTAAAAAACTCGTCCCGAAATGGGCGTTTCAAATTGGAACAGAGTTCGATAAGTTTGAATGTACCCCACTCGTCGTTAATGGCGTGATGATTATCACCACCCCCTATAGCAGCATCTATGCGGTGGACGCGAGAACGGGCAAGGAATTGTGGCGATATAATTATCCGCTCCAGGACGGTCTCGCGATCTGCTGCGGTATGGTCAATCGTGGTGCCGCTATTCTCGGAGACAAAATCTTTTGGACGACCCTTGACGCACATCTCCTTGCCCTTGATGTGAAAACCGGGACGGTGCTGTGGGATAGAGTCGTCGGAGATTCAACCAACGCTGAATCCCTAACCGTCGCACCGTTAGTCGTTAAAGACAAAGTAATTGTCGGTATATCAGGCGCAGAATATGGCATCCGCGGCTTCATTGATGCCTACTACGCTGAAACCGGTGAGCAGGCATGGCGATTTTACACTGTTCCCTCAAAAGACGAACCCGGCGGCGACACGTGGGCAGGGGATTCATGGATGACAGGTGGCGGCTCCGCTTGGGTCACGGGTTCATACGATCCAGAATTGAACCTCGTCTACTGGGGAACCGGCAATCCAGCACCCGATTGGAACGGTGCCGTCCGCAGAGGCGACAATCTTTATACCGACTGCATCGTCGCACTCGATGCCGATACCGGTAAACTTCAATGGCACTTTCAAGCCACACCCCACGATGTTTGGGACTGGGATGGCGTGGCGGGATCTTTCAAACCGTATTCAACGGACTACCGGGAACTGAGATGCAAAAATTCGGCGGCAAACTCTCCGATGAAGCCATCAACATGATCGTCGGCTATCTCCGCACGGAGCAGGCAAAAGCAGCGGGGGTCCCCTTGGAAGAGATAAAACAGAGCGAAGACTGGACGCCTTACATGGAGGGCGATGTTAAAGCCGGAGAGACTATCTTCTACTCTGAAGGATACGCTTGTAGCAAATGTCATGCGGTTCACGGCAGAGGTGCTACCGGTACTGGCCACGAGATAGGTCCTGATTTGACGTATATCGCTCGCACCCGCGCCCCGCACTTCATTGTGGAGTCTATCCTCAATCCGCGCGCCTATATCGCACCCGAATACGAAATGCTCACGATCCTCACTATAGATGGAGAGGAAATCACCGGCAAGAAACGGTATCTCTACGATCACAGAAATAGAGAGAACCCTGACGTTTTACAAATGCTTGACGAATCAGGGAAACTCTGGACAACTTACTACAAAAAGGATATAAGGGCTACCAGTGTGCCACGAGCCGGTGTTATGCCCGAAAACTTCGCAGATATTCTTTCAGTCAAGCAGATGGAAAACCTTATGGCATATCTGCTGACATTGAAATAGCAGTTAGCAATCGGCAGTCAGGTGATCTTCAAACGCAACAAAAAATCAAACTTAATCGGAAACCACTGCGTAACGTAGTGGAGCAGTGCCCAGGAGCAATAGTTTAAAATATGATCAATGTAATTATTAATGGAGCATGCGGACGTATGGGGCGGCTCATTATCCAAAGTGTCGCCCAACAAGAGGATATGGAACTTGTTGGGGCAATCGAATATCCTGAACACCCACAAATCGGCAGTGATGCTGGTGTTGTCGCAGGTGTCGGCGCGATTGGCGTAGCCATTACAGGCGAGCTTGGGGAGGCACTTGAAAGTGCCGATGTCGTCATTGAGTTCTCAAAGCCAGAAGCAACCGTGCAGCACCTCCGGCAAGTTGTCGCTGCTGATAAAGCGATGGTCATTGCAACAACCGGTTACACGCCTGATGAACTTGCAACCATCAACAAACTTGCGTCACAGATTCGCTGCGTCATGGCACCAAACATGAGCCTCGGTGTTAATGTCATGATCCAAGCGTTGGAATTAATTGCGAAAGCCCTTGGAGATGATTACAATATTGAGGTAATAGAAGCACATCACAACCACAAAGCAGATGCACCCAGCGGCACTGCCCTCCGTTTAGCGGAAACCGTAGCGACAGCATTAGGACGTGATTTAGCCGAGGTAGGGGTCTATGGTCGCCACGGTATCGTCGGGGCGCGGACACAACAAGAAATTGGTATCCACGCTGTCCGCGGTGGTGATATTGCTGGCGATCATACCGTCCTGTTCGCAACCGAGGGTGAACAATTA
>JAJECD010000386.1 GCA_022822215.1 Candidatus Poribacteria bacterium
AGAATGGTTGGCACAAAATAGAGTTCAAAGGCATTATCACCTGCTGGATGAACGCCAATAACAACGTCTGAGGTTGCGGTGGATTGTGTATAAGTCTTAACATCCGATTTGTACTCTCTATCAACGCCCCCTCTTCCACCACCAGTAAAAGAAATTGACCGAGTTGCTGTTTTTACCTGCACGCGGATGATGTCTTCGCTGTTATCCGCTTTTTTGAGAACGATGATGATGTCATACGGTGACAAAGGTAAATCAACCAATGAAACGTTCTGGTATCTTTTCATCAAAATGCCTGCAGCGATATGCTCATGGGCAAACCCATCTACTGAAGCCTGTCTGCCTCTCTCTTCTATTTTCTGCATGTTTTGCCTCTGTCTTGTTATTTTTTTAGGACCAAAATCCAATCCGTGTTGATGCGTTCGCCTCTGGGGACCTTAATGAAGTGTTTGATAATCTCCGAACCGAAGTAAGTTTCAACCTCAAAACCAATATTCTCGGCAATTGGCATCAGGTACTTCCAATTCTCAAACAAATTTCCTCGGATACGATTATTGCCTACTACAACAACGTATCTACCACCGTCTCGTAGCACTTTATAAACTTCACTTAGATTTTTTCGCATATCTTCTAAATACTTGAAGGCGATGAACGCACGTCTTGGATCACTCTCAAAAATGTTCGCCATAACCCTATCCGCATCCGGTATCCCAATTTCGTGCAGGGTTTTGTAATCACTGGCTGAGACGCTTTCTGTGCCGACATTCTGCTTTTTCAACGGCGTTAGTGTATCCTGCGCGAAACCTAACCAATACATCTCCAATTGATGCGTTCTCGGATAGTCAACGGCGTTGACATAGGGCGGCGAAGTTACTGCTAAATCAAAGTAATTTCTCTCGTATTTGATGTTCCTTGCGTCCATATCCTCTGGGAAATCAGTGATTATGTGTGCTGGATAGTTCCCAGAGAACGCAATCATCTTAGGGACTTTAGTCAGAACGGCTTTTGCGAATCGATTCAGTGCGTCAGAGGGTCGGATTAATTTGCCCAATTTTTTTCGGATCACCGTTCGCGTACAATTATCGTCGGCATTAGAGACAGCTCGGATGATCGACGAAAGGCAGACTTTAAAGAAATCCTTAACGCTATCAGTCGTACTCAGGGACTGAATCTGCTTTTTTAGATAGGTTAGCTCCAACAGAATCTCTTTGTTGAACCAGTTATCTCTATAAGGAAACTCCGGTAAATCAGATTCGGTGACGAGCGAGGGCCGGTAATCAAGAATAGACTCCAAAAGCACTTTTTGCGCTAATTTGAGCTCCTTTTCCGCTAAAGGCGTTACTTTCACTTTTGAAATGAAACGGGAAAATGGATCGACATCAATCCCGACAGAATTACGCCTTGAGAGGAGTGCTTCAACATTTGTGGTCCCGCTACCGGCAAACGGGTCAAGGATCCAGTCATCTTCTTGAGAATACCGTTTAATGAGCCAACGCGGTAACTCTGGGAAAAATTTGGCGGGATACTTGTGTAAACCGTGCGTTAGGAAGCTCTGGTCGTGACTGATGAATAGAAATCTGTCGCCATCCTTTGTTGGTAGATTGACAGGAATGTCGCCATCTACGCGAATAATGCTTTCGCCAAAGTCGTTTACAATTTGCGTGATATTTTCCATATTTTTTTGTGTTGTGGAATGTTTCGGGTACCACCGATGCATACAGAATCGGTTAAGTCTGGTTGATCTGATGGCCTTCAAGTTCTTCTATTCTCTGGCGGAGGGCATAGATTTCTTCTTGTTGATCGCGGAGCACCTTAATTTCTGCTTCTTGTTGGTCACGATTTCGGTTGTATTGATAAACAATAACACCCATCGGCACCGCAACGAAGGCAATAATAGCAACGATGAGTGCAATAATTAGGTGTCCTTGGTAGTCTATGCGTTCCCGTAAATCCGTAATACGTTTCCCTTGTGCTTCACTTTCAGTAGAGATACGATTTTCCAGTCGCGTCTCAACTTCATCAATACGCTTTCCCAACCGCGCGTCAATCTCATTAACACGCTTTCCCAACCGCGCGTCAATCTCATCAATACGTTTCCCCAGCCGCCCTTCAGTCTCGTTGACAATCTGCCGGATTTTCTCCAAATCTTCAACACTTAGCTCAGTAAACCCAGGCGTGCTGGTATATAAAACTACCGCGATGATAAGAAACAGCCTTAACATTTTCATAAAATTTCTCCGGACTTTAGTACCTTTTTACCGAATACACCGTTGACACATTATAACATAACTGTCTAACAACAGCAACCCAATTGTTATCCCCAAAAACGTAGGAACAAGACAGCGACTACATCCATCGTCATCGCCACGAGCCAGTGCATTATTGCGCCATAGATAAACGAACGCGTCTCCAATGCCAGCACACCGAGTAAGACACCGGCAATGATTGAACCGAGTGCCTCTGGTAATGGCTTTGAATAGTGCAGCACGGCAAAGGGAACCGTCTGGATCAAGAGCGCGTAGTTCCCGAATCTCCGTTCTAACCCGAAGAGCATAAACCCACGGAAGAAGAATTCCCACGAGAACATATAAACGCCATAAGCGAGTTGATAGGGTAAAAACGTCTGCCAACTGTCCGCAATCACCTTGCAGAGTGGATACTTCACGCGGAAAGGCGGATACACAATGACTGCAAGGATGACGACTGGAATCATCAGAATCCATGCTGCTCCGGTTATACTCCATCCAAGTTTCTGATTTCCGAATTGGAGTCCGTAGTCCTTCAGCCGCTGGGTTGTCCCGAATCTGGCGACGAGAACGGGAACGAGGAATAACGTAACTCCCGTGGCCAAAAACCAGTAATAGTAGGGGTAGCTTTCCGCCAGCGGTCCGCCCCCAAAGTATTCTGCAAAGTGGAGTCTGAAAAAACTTCGGCGGGTATAATACCTATGCAGCATTAAGAGTAGAGCAGAGGCGAGCAGAATGACGGTTGTTTGGCGTTCCCAACCGTGTAGATACTTCTCTTTTAAAGTTTGAATGCGTGAAATCATCTTGACAACCTGTGGGTTTTAGGGTATTATACCGTTACCGTCGAAAATTAGCAATATGGTGGATTTTAGAATTAATTGGACATCAGCACTGGCGAGGTTAGGAAACCTCGCCAGCGGTAATATGACATTTCGTGTCCATTCCTTTTTAGGCTTCACTACATATACAAGGATAGGATGTTTGCACCTGAGCAGATTGAACGGATCTTAATCATTAGACTCGCACCGTTGGGTGAAACGGTTTTGACGACTCCGGTTATCCGTGCCTTACGGCACCACTTTCGAGAGGCTTATATCGCTTATATGGTAGCACCAACGCGAGAGGGTATGGTCTCGGCGAACCCGCACCTGAACGAGGTACTGACCTATCAAGCGTCGGTGCCAAAACTTATCTACCAAATCGCTCGTCGACGATTTCAAATGGCAATCGTGTTACAACCGACCTTTCGCTTGGTGCTTCACACATTCCTCGCTCGCATTCCGTTCCGTATTGGGTTTGAAACAAACGCGGGTGGGCAGAAGTTGTTGAGCCTCGCAGTGCCGAATAACACGGCGCAGCATGAAACACAACGCTATCTTGATGTCGTCCGGGCATTGGGTATTGAAGTAACAGACGATGAACCGGAAGTATTCGTTGATAGTGCTGGCACGACGTGGGTGAATAATTTCCTTGAAAGCCAGAAACTTAAGGATAGCCGCCCGATTATCGGTCTGAATCCTGGGGCAGCAACTGCCTATCGCCGTTGGGGAGCCACCAACTTTGCGGTCATCGGCGATCAACTTCACGAAAGGTATGGCGCACATATCGTCATCACAACCGGACCGCGGGAAGGTGAATTGGCAGCTCAGGTCGCGAAGCAGATGTCGTACTCGCCTGCTATCGTTAGCCAAGCGACACCAATGGAACTTGCGGCACTTCTGCAACGGTGTAATCTATACATCAGCAACGATACGGGACCGATGCATCTCAGCACCGCCGTGAAAACACCGACCATCGCCTTGTTTGGTGCGTCAAATCTCGGACAATGGGCACCGCCGTGGGATAAACACGCAGTGGTCGCGCGGACAACGTGTCCATTTATGAAAACATTATCGTCCAAGGAATGGGACGCGCATACCGATCGCGCACGCGAAAATCTGGAAGCGATTACCCCGGATAGGGTTATGGCGACAGTGGAGAAGCTCCAATGGTGAACCCTGAACAGAATCAGACCCCAGAAGCAGATGCGCAACGCATTCAACATTATTTAACCGACATCCGCTCACGGATGTATCGACAGGCACTCTTGCAAACGGTTACAATGACGCTTTTCTGTGGCCTCATTCTGCTTGTTATTCTATTTTTTCTGAATCGGCTGATGCCGTTACCGATGCAAATGTCAAATATCAGTTGGATGGTTCCGTTTGTAAGCTTAATTGTCGGTGTCTGTCTCAGCATTAAACAGTGGAAGGATCTATCATTTGTTGCCGCAGTTGTTGACGAAAAAATGGAACTCAAGGAACGACTCAGGACAGCATTTGGACTGATACAACACATCTCGGAAGGTGAGTTCGCGCAACTCCAAATCCGAGATGCCGCTGAGACCCTGACCACCTTGGATATGCGGAAAGTCTGTCCGTATCGCGTGCCAAAACTATTGCGATTGTTTCCAATCCCACTTTTGTTAATAGGACTCTCTTTCGCAATTCCGCTTTTCTATGAAGTGCCGGTGCCGCTGACTGCGTCTCAACAACAGGCGTTAGATCAGGTTATCCAAAACCTTGAAGAGAAACAGGTCAGAGACCCAGAACTCCAGCAGCAAATTCGTGATACAGCGAAAAAGTTGAAAGCCGCAACAGATCTCGACACTGCACAAGCGCATCTCAGCAATCTGAACACAGAAGTCCGTAAACAGAAATTAATGCAAGACGCTATTGCTGAAGCGACAGAAACAAGCCAACATTTTCAGGGCATGGATGCTGAACAACTCGCTTCGGAACTGAAAGATCTCAGAGAACAGACTGAAATACCACCAGAACTCCAAGCGGAACTGCAAAGTCTCTTTGAACAACTGGCTGAAAACCTTCCAGAAGGTGAACTCCGTAATTCATTGAATCAGGCGCAGGGTAAGGCGGTTACACCAGAGACATTGCAGGAGATTATTGATGCGCTGCAAGAAGCAGAAACGCCGATGAACCTTGCGCAGCTGGAAGCAGAATTGATGTCCAACCGGAAGGAATTGGCACTTGCGGATATTGAAACGTTGGCATCCGACGGGGGCATTGCTAATGTGGATGGCACGCCTGGGCAAAATGCGGGTACTCGTGAGGTACAAGGCACTCGTGAAGTTCCCTCAAACGCTGAATCTCAGCCCCTACCGGAGGAAGCCGATGACAGAACTACGCATAAGACAACAGAGGCAGAAAATCTCACAACGCCGCTGCTCGGCGATGAAGTGCCGGTCTCACAGACTAATGGAAAACGCCTGACGCTTACAGCCGATGCGTCTGGTGATTCAGAAAGTTTCTCTAACGTTTTTACTGGAGATATCCGTGTCAATGCGCCGCCGTATCTACCCTTTAGCGATGTAGTTCTCAACGCAACGCGAGCGTATGCCGAAGCCATTCATAACAACCGCATTCCTGTGAAATACCAGACACAAATTAAAGCGTATTTGGAGGCAATTTCCGAAAAAAAATGAAAAAAAGCGTAATTAAAATTCTGATTGCTGTCGGCATTATCGTAGCAGTCTATTTCGTGTTGAGGCACTATGGTATAACAAAACATATTCGCTTAGAAAACGTACCGAAAATCAAAACATGGGTAGAAAGTTTTGGGGTCATCGCGCCACTGATTTATCTCGGACTCTATCTTATATCTACTGTCTTCTTTCTTCCAGGTTTTCCGGTAACCGTGTTAGCGGGTTTTGTCTTCGGACCGCTATGGGGTGTTTTTTATGCATCCATCGCCTCCATCACCTCTGTCGCTTGTGCTTTTCTGGTAGCGCGTTACGTTGCGCGGGACCTCGTTGAGGGATGGGTTAAGGAGAACGCGCAATTCCGCAAAATAGATGAGCAGGTTGAAGAACAGGGATGGCGGATTTTGATGGTTACACGCTTGATTCCGATCTTTCCGTTTAACTTACAAAATTACGCCTATGGATTGACCAAGATTCGGTTTGGGACATTCGTATTTACTTCCGCTGTTTTTATGTTACCGGGGACAATAGCGTTAGTGATGCTCGGTGGCGCGTTCGTTAGCGGTGAGGGAAACATTTTGAAGACCATGCTCTACCTCGGAATTGCTGGTGTGCTTATGCTCGCGCTATCATTAGTGCCGAACCTCCTCCGAAAGTATCAAAACAAAGAAATTAAATAAGCGACCTACTCGGACTGGCGGACTAACACTGCAACGGCAGCAAAGGCTTCTTCACGCGTTCGGATTTCACCATTAAATTGGCGTTCCTCGATCTGTTCCAACAAATTTCCGATCTGTTTCCCCTCCTTTAAGTTGAATACTTGGATCAGATCGTCTCCGGTGATGAGCCTGCCCTGCTTTTGGATTGGTAGGATATGTTCGTAATAAGTATCAGCAATCTGCTTAAGAACCACTGAATCCAGTGGACGTGCCGTGGCGGCATAGAGCAACACGCCCCACCAATGAGACGCAGAAGCTCTAAAGAAATAGATGAGCTGTTCACGGGTCAATTGGGTGTCCACATCTTTAAGGAATTGCGCATACTTAGAGATAATGCCCTTTATGAACTGCGTCGCTTTGCGACTCAACCGAAGCTGTTTTCCAATGTTGCTGAGATTGTCGCCCAAAAGCAGCGCGAGTTTGATTAAAGCGCGTCGGCTAACACCATCTCCCAATTCTTCCTGGAGATAACTATCGATTTCCTCAGAATAAACGCGGAGCGGGATGGGAATCGGAATCTCCTCAAATTTTTCGAGGAGCCGCCACGGCACAGACACTTGACCGCTATTCGGCAAAACGTGTGTCAACAGTCCACTGGCATCCATCTGTTGCAAATATGGATGTGCTTTCTTAACATCAAGAATCTTCATCAATTCATCACGACATCGTTCCACGGCAACGTTTGGCAATAACGCCCGGTGCTTTCGTACGAATGCGATCGCCTGTTCGGAAATCTCAAACTCCAATTGCGCAGCGAACCTATAAATCCGTAGTAGGCGTATCGGATCTGCTAAGATCACGCGTTCACTCGGAAATTGAAGCCAACCGGCTTTTAAGTCTTTCATACCGCCACATGGATCAATGACGCGATGTAAATCCAACCTGTGGACACTGTCTGTAATGAACTCCACATCCTCAAACACAACTGCCATTGCATTAATCGTTAAATCTCGCAAACGTAGATCGTCGGTCAGGGACTTGGCTCGGAATTGTGCGAAATCCATGGTTAATTGCGAGTTATATGAAGCGTTATCCTTCTTAACAATCACGCGTGCGGTAGGCAGATCTTCTTCAAGGGTGATACATGTCGCCTTGATGTTAGCAGCAAACGCTTTCGCAAAGAGGATGGCATCAGCAGCCAGCGCAAAATCAAAATCTGTGATTTGACGCTCAAGGAATAGATCTCGGACGCTCCCACCGACAAGATAGAGGCGTACCCCTCGCGCTTTCGCGAAAGTATCAAGTGCCTGCATAGTAGAGTGATGAAACAAATCTCGGCGGGTCATAGTGCTCATTTTCATTGGCTTACCCGTGCCTTGCGTCTCTGTGCTTTACGAGAACGAAATAGGATGCCATCCAGATAGAGGTGACTTGCATAACCGATGAAACTCGCTACGTAAAAAGGTAAACCGATGAGGACAACACGTGGCAGCTCATCCCATCCGAGTAATGCATCGAAAGCATCTAAAAACGTTTCACCGCTGTACCACTCTGGGTACGCAGCATAAATGGGTATGAGCAGGAACAGTCCAGGCAGTAGAAGCATTGTCCCTTTTGCATGTGTCCATCCGCGATGTTTACTCATAATTGGGAGCATCGCAAATAGACCGAGCAACGCCGATTCCAAATACCTTCTGAAAAAAACGATTAGCACAACATTCAGGATAAATAGGAGCGTATAGAATATCTTTTGGCTCTTGCTCTTGATATCGACATCTGGCCACAATCCGAAGAGTACAGCGACCGTAAAACATCCAACAATCTTTACCGGATTCAAGGAGATCGTCGGGTTCCACACCATAGGGATCGTGTAAATAATTGAAATAGCGATAGTTGTAATAAGGGAAACGATGAAGAAGGTGCAATAAGCAACCAACCCGCCGATCCAGTGTTCACGAAACATACTCATGGGAAAATATTATACCACGTTTTAAGGAAAAATGAAATTGGAAATCGGGTTTCGATAACCCTAATCAGAGGGTTTAGGCTTTGCGTGTCGGAATTTTAATTTGACTTTATGAAACGAATTATGATACAATTA
>JAJECD010000152.1 GCA_022822215.1 Candidatus Poribacteria bacterium
ATTCAAAATCAACTTCTATCACGGTATGCAGTTTATTGCGACCATCAACTTCAAACCAGAAGGTCCCGAAATCTGGCGCGAGTTACCAGAGTTGGAAGGAAATCCCGTTTCCGAAGCATAACCTATTAAAGTAGTAGGCACACGCCGTTGTGCCGTAACGAAAAACAATGGATGAAATCATGAGCCAGTATCAGGAATTTGGGGAATGCCCATCTTGTGGAAATCCGAACCTCCGGCGGTTGGATGGAAATTCATGGTTCTGCTTAGATTGCGACTGGGACAACCTTCCAGTGATTCCCAACGGAAACCCTGACGATATCCTCGCCTCCCTCCGTCACGGTGACATCCACTCACGGCGGATCGCCGCACAAGCACTGATTAATATAGGGGACGCAGACCGACACCTCGCCACTACGACCGATACAAGGGTCCTGTTAGAAGCCTTAGACGACGAGGATGATGATGTGCGTTATTTCGTCGCCGTCGCCCTCGGCAAATTAGAAGCGAACCTCAGTCTCAGTAAGTTGAAACAACTCGCCCGAGACGACGCCTCGCCACTCGTGCGAGAGGGTGCTAAAACAGCAATCGAACAGATAGAATCACGGCAATTAGCGGTTAGCAATTAGAGATAAAATATGGAAAAAATTCGACTCGGCTACATCGGATGTGGATTCATGGCACAGAAGGTCCACATCCCAAATTTTGTGAGCATTCCAGACTGTGAACTCATCGGCCTGGCGGAAGTGCGGACGGAACTCGGACAAAAAGTCCAAACACGTTTCGGTATTCCTAAACTCTATCAAGACCATTACGAACTCGCACAAAATGCTGATATTGAAGCAGTGGCAGTATCCGCTGACTTCGCGCTGCAAGGTGAAATCGCGAAAGATCTGCTGCTGGCAGGCAAACACGTCTTCATGGAAAAACCGATGGCAGTCTCTGTTGAACAAGCCGAGACGATCGTGGCGGCATCACAGCAGTCCGGCAAAAAGCTGATGGTTGGTTACATGAAACGGTACGATGCCGGCAATGAGATCGTCAAAGCGAAAGTCGCGCAATTCCGAGAAACCGGGGAACTCGGTCGCCTGACGTACGCCAGAAATCATGGCTTCGGGGGTGATTGGGTCTGCAACCTCGATACCCCGATGGACAGCACTTCAGAAACAAAACCGGGCGCGCCGGTCAAAACGCCGGAATGGATACCCGATCGGTACAAACGCTCGTACATCGGATACCTCCAACAATATACACACAATATTAATCTGATGCGTTGGTTTCTGGATGCAGGCGACAACGTTACAATCAAAGCGGTCGATTTAGACGAGAACGGATATTCCGGGGTCGTTATCTTCGATATGGGCGGCGTTCGTGTAACGTTAGAGACGGGACATGTTTCGCATTATCGCTGGGACGAGCATAGCCAAATCTATTTTGAGAACGGATGGGTTCATACCTGGGCACCGCCGCTCCTCCTGAAGAACACCCCTGCAGAGGTCGAAATCTACCGTGCTGGAGAAGAACAGGAAATCACTCGTCCGATTCCGAGACCGAGTTGGACCTGGGCATATCACAAAGAAGCGGAATACTATATCGCGAACGTTCGCAATGACCAACCCTTCCGTTCTTCAGCCGAAGATACGTTGACAGATGTCAGACTTTTTGAAGACATCTATCGCATCCTTATCGAACAGCAGAAATAGTTGTCGGCTGATATTGGTTTCCAATTCTGGTAGGTGCGGTTTCTAACCGCACCGGTACTACCTTCAAACTATTACTTCCGCAGTAAAATCTCTGTGTCATTGATGTTTATTGCCAGTGCGTAATTCGCCTGTAAATATGCCGCAATGCGTGGATGCCGTTCCTCAACAGGAATCGCATCAACAGCATCAAACCACCCGCCCGTCTTGAAAAGCACCAACCGCGTCTGATCCTGTTCAAGGGCTGCGATAACCTCTTGCTGCATCGCAGGTGTCGACGCATACGAAACCTGATGGAATCGGGTGACACTCGGTCGATCGGCAAAGAAGTAGTAAGCGCCCTGACTCGTAAAATCGAAAATTTTTTCGTTTTCTGCTGTGTTTTCTTGGATATAAGCGACGACCTTCTGAATTTGCGCAACTTGGTCATCTGGGATGTCAACCCGTCCAGCACGTGTTAATTCTTCTGAGACAAGGCGTTGTTTGAAGGGGTTCTGGCGTAGCCGCTGCCACTTCCCACTAAAACCTACCAAGGGCTGATGCACCTCCCCAACATACCAACAGAATATCAGAGTCGGAATTAGCACCCATGCCGCCTTCAGTGCGTAGTGCCAACGTCCTTCACCCGTTACGAACGATACCAAAGCCCGGAACATCCGCAAAATACCGCCCTCTAACGGCAACAGGCAGAGCACCCATAAAAAGGTCGCCCCATAAATCAGATGTCCACTATCTGAACGTCCCAGGGCAGTCCTGAAAAAGGCGATGCCACCGAGCAATAGCAGCAAAAGTTTCAATGTATGCGTCGAGGCAGTACCCGAAAGTTGTCGATACGTCAGATATGCCGCAATAGTCATAAAGATGCCGATCGGCAGGTACCACCGAAACCCTTCACTGAACACAAAGGCACGCCAGCCATTTGTCGATAACAGGGTAAGCGTTTCGGATAGAGAGGGAAAAGCGAGTCCCCACGTTTCGAGTTGATAACGACACTGGATATAGGAATTCCAGACGACATCGTCTAAGGCCCCGTGGGCGAGAAAATAGAGGCAGCCCGGTAAGAAACCGAGCAGTACCCCGCAACCATAGCTTATTAGGGGCAAAAAGCGTTTCTGGATGGACATTTCGCGCTGCAGGAAAGTGTATATGAGTAGAAACAGTCCGACAGCAGCCAGTGTATAGAGTCCGATTTCAGTGCTGTACCAGAACGCCAAACTTGCGGAGAGTCCAGCGAGGACAAGTTTCCATGGAAGTCGAAACATCGGGGTTACAAACCCTCCCGGCAATCTATCCTCCTTAAGAAAGCGCGCAATGAAGGCGAAACTAATCAAACCGAGGCCATGGCGTGGAGATACCGAGAAGCCTGTTCCAGAGGCAATCACCACACAGATAAGTGCGGTAAAAAATCCACCGCGGAATACCTGCAAACCTAATAGATAGAGCGCGACATAGCCGAGCGGGTTCAATATGTTTTCCATTGAACGCAGCCCGAACAGCGTCGGTTCAAAGAGTTGAGCGCCACTCCATGCCAAGTAGGCGTTTTGGAAGACCCCATGTTGGATATAGATGTCTCGAAAGGGTATCCCGCCGCGCAGCATCTCATCGAGAGGTGCGAGTCGCTCCCCCTCGTGGAACAGATCAATCCCTCTGTGAATATCGCCTGAATACGTCAACAGGTAGATGAAAACTGGAAGGATAACGTACGTAAAGCCGCGCCGCCAGACCTCTGTGCGTCTATAGCCGTCAGTCCGGATTTCTCTATCCGCTTCACTGGTGGGGGTTGTACCTTCGTCTCTGCTGTCAACGGCAGCAGTCCAAAGTTTCGGGAAGTAACGCTTGGACAGCAGGACCAATTTAACGAAAATCGACAAACCTATCGGTAGGATTAAACCCACCAGTGGCCACTGTGCGATGTGGTACACCTGTAGCCAACAGAGCCACAACGGGATCGACGCTAACGCGTTCGCTTTCAGCACACGCTGGACGGGTTGCGCGGTCAACTTGGCGCACCAGTGTGAATAGACCCGCCATCCCAACGCATATAGCCAAATGACCGTGGGGATACCGAGCAGTGCTAAGAGATAGTAAAAGTATTCTTGTTGCTTCGGATAGGCGTTAGCCCTCAGCCATCCGACGACCCCGGAATTAGAATGGTATTCAAAAACAAGGAACTCTTTGAGGGTTATACCGAGAGCGATCGCAAGGGAGGTAGCAGAAAAGGTGACAAGTCCAACGTAGGAACGGAGGGCAGGGGCTTTAAGTGCCTGCAAAAGGGACGTCGATAAAATCTCCGGCTTCTTCATCATAAGCGAAAGCCCTCACGTCGCGTATCTCAGCGTCATAAACGGAGATAACCAGATAGGTCGCCCCCGGATAGGTGGGTCTATCCCATATCAAGGCATCTGCTTTGTCCTTTTCGGAGAAATACGCCTCATGGTTGGGGTGCGAGTGGTAGAGAACCTTAATCTGCCGATTTGTTGTCTCTGTCTCTTTGTTCATAGCGAATAAATCAGCAGAATGTATGACGTACGCCGTGCGAGCATCACGCGGATATGTGTCAGGATCTTTTTGATGAAGCTCATTCTGTATATTCCGGAACCTCCGGACAACTTCTTGGGTCCCATCACTCAAAATAGCCCCACAGCATTCGTGAGGAAACTCCGAGGTCGCATGGTTGTAAATTTCGCTGAGAGTTTCTGGCTGTAAAGTTAACATCTTTAACGATTATGTCTGAACGGGGTGTCCATTTACTGTTCACCCCGATCTAAAAAATTGTTCAGAAGCACATAGTTAAAAAATTCCGCCAGCGATTGCGGGGATAATAGAGATTTCAGCACCATCTGTCACAGGCGTGGCTTTTCCGTCAAGAAAACGAATATCTTCATCGTTAAGATAAATATTGACAAACCGACGGATATTTCCGCCTTCGTCACAGAGACGTTCTTTCATTCCCGGATAACTCGCCTCAAGATTGTCAATAATGCCTTCAATATTGGCACCTTCTGTTTCAACTTCTGCCAAGTTTTGCGTCAAGCGTCTCAACGGGGTTGGAATACGAACGGTTACAGACATGGAATAAATTTTCTCCTTTTTTATATTAGCCCTCGGCTCTCGGCTTTCAGTCATCAGAAGTTAGCAGTGCTGCTTTCTGATTGCTGATTGCTGACAGCCATTAAATTGAGTAGTGTAATCCACACTCTTTTTCATTTTCTTCTGTGGGGGCGGCGTTCTGCCAACGCCACCGTCCTGCACGTTTGGGTTCACCGGGTTTTATTGGCGTTGTGCATACGATACAACCGATCGACTCATAATAGTGACCGTTGGCATCCGTCTCAAGCAACGGATTCACGGGAATATCGTTATCGCGGACAAACTGCCATACCTCATCAGATGTCCACTGGAGGAGCGGATTAACCTTCAGGACCGGGTGTGTCGTTGATGATATAATGTCTGCCTTACGGAGTTCTTGTCTCGCGTCAGACTGGTCGCGGCGCAACCCTGTTATCCAGACATCCAAAGTTTCCAAGAGACGTTGCATTGGACGGACTTTCCGGACGTTACAACAGTATTCCTGCTTCGCTTTACTGTCGAAAAACAGATACTCACCGTGCTCGGTGACCATCTGCTGGACTTCTTGTGGATCGGGTTGAATTTGCTCAATCTGAACCCCGTAGCGCGACTCGACCTTCTCAAGGAAAGCGTAGGTTTCGGGAAAGAGTCGGAGTGTGTCAAGCGTGCAAACTCTGAACGGCAACTGGTTTTCAGCAGCCAAGTGAATTAGCACCATCCCTGAAAGCTGCCCACTTGTGACGATAGCAGCACGCTCTTTGAACCGCTTAAAGAGAGAGAAAAGGATTTCTTGGGGAGTCTCTGTCAAGGTAATCTCTTGGCAGAGCGCATTATCTACTGAATGCTTCAATTTTCCGTCATTTGGCTTCGCGACCATTGCTAACGCCTTTTAGAGTATAGGAAATTGCTTACCCTAAGTTGTCAGTTTGAGCAGTTGTGAGTTACAAGTTATAAGTTAACATCAGTCCGACTTAAAAATCTCGCTCGTGTTATTTGTGGCGTGTGCATCGCAAACTAAAAGTGTGCGGTACGGTACAAGTAGAAACCTTTTATCAAACTCACGTTAGTAAAGTTAGGGAAGCATTTCCATAATGTCCGATTCGACTTCAAAATAACGATTCAAACTGAAATAACGTTCGCCGGTGTCTGGGAGAATCGTCACAACCGTTTTATCGGGTCCATGTTCTTTAGCGACTCGTAAGGCTGCGTAGACATTCGCACCAGACGACATCCCGACCAACACCCCTTCGCTTGTCGAAATTGACTTCATCGTTTGGTAAGCCACCTTTTCAGGGACCGCGATAACTTCATCAATGACATCTACATTAAGGACTTTAGGCACCATCCCAGCCCCGAGCCCATCAATCCGCGTTGGTCCAGGGGGACCGCCAGAAAGCACGGCTGAGACCTGCGGTTCCACAGCAATCACTTTCACATTGGGACACTCTGTTTTTAGGACTTCACCAACACCTGTCAAGGTACCGCCTGTTCCGACCCCTGTAACGAAAAAATCGATGTCCGTACCGACCGCCTTAAGAATCTCAACAGCGGTGGTCCGGCGGTGAATCTCCGGGTTCGCAGCATTCGTGAACTGGTTGGGCATGTAGTGTCTGGCATGCCGTCTAACAATCTCCTCCGCTTCCCAGATCGCGCTCGCCATGCCGCCGTGTTCGGGTGTTAGGACAATCTTTGCTCCGAACGTGGAGAGGAGTTCATATTTCTCACGACTCACATTTTCGGGCATCGTCAAAATCACAGGGTAGCCACGCGCGATACCGACAATCGAAAGCCCCAAACCCGTGTTCCCTGCTGTAGGTTCAACGATGGTATCCCCTTTTTTGAGGATACCGCGTTCCTCAGCATCGACTACCATTGCATAACTGATCCGGTCCTTTATGCTACCCCCGGGGTTGTAAGCTTCCAACTTCGCGAAAATAGTCGCATCGTCCTCACCGGGCAAGGCATTCAGACGAATCATTGGTGTATTTCCGATGAGGTCTGTCAGGTTTTTGGCGATTTTCATCTACTCACCACTATCACAAAAATATCGCCGATTCGGCACGTTAATTGTAGCATATATACGGTGAAAAGTCAAATTTCACATAGCGAACCGCAAACCG
>JAJECD010000037.1 GCA_022822215.1 Candidatus Poribacteria bacterium
TCTTCCTCTTCAGAAGCGATGTAAGCATCCGCCTCGTAAAACTTTGCGATCTCCATACGGAGCTTGCTCCGTTGCACACCGATGACTTTCGTGGCACCCATCACTCGTGCGAGATCAATCATCATACATCCGATCGGTCCGAGCCGATAATCACTACGGTTTTTCCGAGGGACATGTTGATGAGTTCAAGCCCATTGATAGCACACGCGAGGGGTTCCGCAAGCGCAGCCTCATCAAAACTGAGTGAGGCATCAAACGGTGTAACAGGACCTTCCTCTAAAACGAGGCGGGGGAGTTTCATATATTGCGCGAAAGCACCTGGGATTTGGTAACCAATGGCGTAGTTGATGTGGCAGTTGTTTCCAAGTCCATCCCGGCACCAACGACACTGCCCGCACGGCACATCCGCACCAATTGACACACGGTCGCCTTCCTTGACACGCGTTACGTTTTTGCCGGTTTTAACAACAACACCCGAATTTTCATGTCCGATAATAGTAGGCGGTTCAACTCTCGGGTTACCGTGATGGAGAATGCGGACATCAGAGCCACAGATACTGACAGCTTCGACGCGCATTAAAGCGGCATCATCGTCGATTTCGGGTTCGGGGACTTCTCTCACGCTTAAATTGTCAAGACTTTCAAGTATAGCCGCTTTCATATTTCTAACTATTGCTCCATTATTAAAAATGCTCGCCAGATGGATGAATCAAAACTTTTGCGTAAAATTCACGCTTGTCCCGCATCTTATGTAACATGTCGGAACTATCCGTTAAAGGCACTTTATGCGTTATGAGGGGTGCAAGCACCAGCGCGCCAGAAGCCATTGCTTGAAGTACGGTACGCCAGTCATCGTCGTTCCCTGCGGCACTGTAATCGGAATTCCAAGTCCCAAAAATACGCGCCTCACGCCGCATCACCTGTGATATAAGGGCGGCAGATAAGGTTACATCTGCAGCAGGATTACCGAGGAAAACAACGCTGCCACCACGTCCGGCACTACCGAGGGCATCCTGATAGGTAGCGGGAACCCCCGCAGCCTCAATACAGATATGCGCGCCCTTTCCATCAGTATGTGTCTCTATGATCTCAATAGGTCTTTCAATTAAGGTATTAAATACTTTGTCAAAACCGAGTCGTTTCGCCAGTCCGAGTTTCTCTGCGACAATATCAAAGAGAAATATCTCCGCTGCGCCCGTGATTCTTGCCCACTGCGCAGTCATCAACCCGATCGGTCCAGCACCAAAGATCGCAACTGTCTTTCCCGCAAGCGACGTTTGAACGCGACGCAGTGCGTGTAGTGCGACTGCAGCCGGTTCTGTCATCGATGCTTCTTCGAGTGTTACGCCTTGCGGGACAGGGATTAAGTTTTGCTGCGGTGCAACGACATATTCAGCGAAAGCACCATCGCTGCGCGAACCGAGATAGTCGTAGTCGTGGCACTGGACATATTTTCCTTGTTCACACGCCGAACATTTGCCACACCAGAGCAGCGGAAAGACGGCAACAGGATCGCCGGGACTAAAACCTTCAACACCGGGACCACACGCGTCAACAATACCCGCAAATTCGTGCCCGCAAACTGTAGGGAAACTATAGGTGCCTTTAACAAAAATTCTCGGAATATCGGAACCACAGACCCCACAGAAACCGATTCGGACGCGCACCTCTCCGTCAGCGAGATGTGGCACGGGAACCTGTTCTAATCGTAAATCTCCAATTCCGTGAAGGACAAGTGCTTCCATTTTTTTAACTATTAACTTTGGGCTGCTGCGTCCGTTGTCCTGGCAGTATTTGAATCGTTAAAAACCCTTTTGTAACCTAAAGCGGGTTTCTTATCAATTTTGCTGATCAGACATAGCGAATTAAAAACGATCAGCAAGCCCCAAAGCAACCGCCTGCTGCGTCCGCTGGACGTTCTCAGCCCGTGAACCCGATTTATGGAAAACGCTACTTGTCCCGCCGACTAAGATATCGGCACCTGCGGACACCATTTTAGGGATATTCTCAAAACTGACGTTCCCATCAACTTCAATAGGCACATCCACGCCGCGTTCATCCAAAAAAGCACGACACTCCGCAATTTTTCGGAGCGTTGCTGGCACCATCTTCTGTCCTGCAAACCCGGGATTCACCGTCATAATTAGCACAAAATCAAGTCGGTCCAGGACGTAATCCAATTCAGAAAGCGGGGTTGCTGGATTCAGGGCAGCACCGGCTTTGATGTTGGACGCTTGAATTACGGATAACGTTCTATCGAGATGTGTCGCTGATTCAACGTGAACGGCTATCTGCTGAACGCCGATTTCCGCGACGGCATCAACAAAGAAATCGTTATTCTCCACCATGAGGTGAATGTCGAAAATAGCGTCTGTTTTCGAGCGTAATTGTTCAATAAGCGCAAGCCCAATCGGCATATTCGGGACGAAATGTGCGTCCATCAAGTCAAAGTGCAGCATGTCAATGCCAGCGGTTTCCAATTCCCGAATGTCGGCTTCTAAGTTGCACAAATCGGCGCACATCACCGACGGTGCGATTTGGATGTACGACGCTAAAGATGCTGGGCTTTCAACAGGCAAAATAGCACTCCCTTAACCTCAAAATTTCCGTGCTGACTCTAAAATAAAACCTTTAATAGTATAGCATAAAACGATGAATTTGTCAAATTTTGAAAGAGGCAAGGAATTAGGACCGAGACAAAATTTCGTGAAGTCGCGCGTCAAGGTCATCTGGTGGTTCAAACGGAATGTCGATCGGTTGGTGAGAGAGCGCACTGGCATAGATCCCCAAAACGGCGTTGAACTGATGCAGGGCGAGTTTTAGATTGGTTTCGATTGGACGGGTATCGTCTTCGAGCCAGCCGAACATCGCTTGTGTGAGGCGCGCTTGTGCAAGATCGTTGTTCGCACGCCACTCATCAGGCGTTGTTTGGTTGTTTTCTACTTTCTCCGTAGAAACAACCTGCCACCCATTGAACTCTTGAAAAAGAACGTGCCCCGCCTCGCCATAGGCTGCAACGCGGCAGTGTTTGTAGGTGGTATCATCGTCCATCACACGCGGGGATGTCCAGCCGGTGTTCCAGAACCCGTAGACCCCGTTCTCAAACAAGACTTGACAAGATGACGCGTCTGGCGCGGGATAGTCGCTATCAAACAATTCAGTGCCACTCGCGGTGCCGAAGACCCTGACGATAGGAGAGTCGTCGTTCAGGGACATCGCCCAATCAATGATATGGGTGCCTTGGGCAGCAAGGTTCATACCACAGGAAAAATCTAAAAAGTTAACTGCTCCTAACTTACCGTTCTGTACTGCCTCTCGACAATTGATGAGTCCCGGATGCCAACGGAACTGTTTCCCAACGCCGAATTTTGTATGCGTGCGCGCCTCTAATTCACACAAAAAACGCCAGTCTGAAACACCACAAGCGATCGGTTTTTCAACGATGCACGCCGGGACACCCAGTTCAGAGACCATCGGTATGAGTTCACGCCATTGGTCCGGCATAGCGACGAGATGGACGAGGTCGGGCTGCTCTGTACGGAGCATCTGTTCGGCATCTGCATAACCGGTGATACCAAAGGTCTCGGCGAATTTTTCGCGTCGGGCTGTATCTGAACGATTGGCACAGGCGACTAACTCGGCTTGCGGAATTTGTTGATAGGCATTCGCATGACCGTAGGCTCTACCGCCGCAGCCGATGATTGCACTCCGATATTTTGACATTTTTTCCCTATTTTTCCCAGACCTGGTAGGTGTGGTTACAAACCGCACCTACCAGAACGGGCGAGGTTAGAAAACCTCGCCCAGCAATATGCCCCAAAAATTAACGTTCCGATTTTACGCTCGCCCAAACCGTTGTTAAACGTCCTTCTGGCGACACAGGCGTAAACCCAAAGAGCCTACCGAGTCCTTTGTCCATGATCTCATTGACATCGGCTTCACTTAAAGCGGTATTGAAGATAGCGACATCGTCCATGAGACCCCATCCAGGACGCTCGCCGGGCATACCGCCAATATTGAGGGCTTGTCCTGTTAACCCAAAAACGCCACCGGTATTGGCTTGCGCATCAACCTTGCCATCAACATAGGCGATCATCTTCTTTCCGTCGTAAGTGAAAGCGATGTGATGCCACTGGTCATCGTTGACGAGCGTCGGACCCGAAACCCATGAGGGCGCGAGTTGACCACTGCCAATTTCAACCTTACCGTGCCCACCACCTCTCCCAGGTCCGAAGATGTTCAACAGGTTGGTATACATGAAATTAACGATGGCATGGTCGTCATTACAACAACCTCCTAAAACGACTTTATCCTTTTTCTTCAGCTTCACCCACGTCGTCGTGGTGTATTCCTCCGCGCAGCTGTCCAAACTTTTTGAGCTCTCGACCCTTGCAATCTGGAATTGGTTATCTCCAGCGAGACTCAACGCGCCATCAAATTTCCCATCGCCTACCACCTCGGCACCTTTAAGCAATTCAGCATCATTGCCATTATCGGTAGAATCGGGAGAAATATCGTTTTTGGCTTCATCAAAGAGCCATACGCCAACAAGGTTTTTCGTATCAATTGCCGCATCGCCGACAGTCGCGAATATCATCGGGACAATCATTAAGCAAATTATCCCTAAAATAGATAAATTTCGCACAGCAGTTCCTCCACCTTCTGAACATAGTTTTAAACTAT
>JAJECD010000342.1 GCA_022822215.1 Candidatus Poribacteria bacterium
CGGTTTCCTAACCGCACCTATCGCCGTGGGAATAGAGGCAATTCCGTAATTTTGCGTAAGTTCTGTTTTGTTTGTCTATGTAAATGTTAGATGCAAATTCCGTGCCAATCTTTTCTGAGGCAATCCGAAGATATTCGCCTCACTGCTTGCATATAAGCAAATTCCGTGCCAAACTTAATTTTTTAGCTATTGGTGAACCAAGGAGTGCGGTTTCCCAGTCAATGTGGGGCAAGCTGCGATAGGCGATTAGCGAAGAAAAAAAACTTCCTTCGGAAAAAAATCTACCGATGCTGACTGCTGATGACTGAAAGCCGACAGCCCATAGAAGGGTTTGCCAAATTGACACCACCTTTGCCACTGTGGCATTAGTAGGATGTCAAAATGGCTTTAGTGGATGGAGCGCATAGATGACGCGCGTTTTCGACATTGCTCGGTTGCATTAAGCTGATATGGTGTTTTCTTGGATCCGGGTTCGGATGCTTGCCACAAGCGTTTGTAAAGCAACAGGGTTTTCATTTTGGAAGGGAATAATCAGGTCAGCGTACTGTTTACACGGTTCTGTATAGACAGGAAAATTCGGGAGGACATCGCGGCGATACCAATTGATAGCCCACTCCAAGTCGCCACCGCGTCGCGCAACGTCACGGAGCATCCGTCGGAGAACACGCTCGTGGGCATCTACATCAAGGAACACTTTGATATCCATTAAATCGCGAAGGGCTTCACTCCAGAAAATCAGATGCCCTTCTACAATAACGACATCGCTCGGTTGAACCCTCGATTTTTCGTCGCCACGTTGTGAGGCACGGGTGCCAGGGGTCGGTGTTTCAATGGCATTCCGATCGCGAAGTTTTTTGATGTCTGTAATGAGGGCGTCCCATAAGACAGCATCCGGGTGGTTTGCGGTAATCACGCGCTCGCGTTCCGCCTCTGAGTATTCCGACCAGTTACGGAAATAGGAGTCTTGGTTGAGTACAACGGGTGAGAATTCCGAGAGTTGTTCTGCCAAAGCACTGGCGAACGTCGTCTTTCCAGAGGCGGAACCGCCCATGATTCCAAGGGTGATGGGTGTAAAATGTTCTTCTTTTTTCATAGTTTTCTCCGCTTCTTCATTCTCTTTCTATCTTAGCACACATCGATTTATGGGTCAACGCTCTTTTGCATAAAAAGAAATTTGACTTGTGTTAAAAAGTACGTTATTATATAATAAAATCTGTTATTTCATTAGAAAAAATATAAACGCTTTTTCATAAATAACGTCTTACGGTTACAAGAATATCCATTTCATGGAAACTTGATGATGCAAACGCTTCAAAGCAATACCACTACAACACGAATACCCCGGCTACAGATTGCGCCGATTTCTTTACAGAATGGTGCGCTTTACGCATGGGCGATCTTTACGCCTTTTGTGCAGTTTGCAGGCGAAAACGTGCTCTTAAAAGCCGGCCTCGGATTGTATCTATATCTGTACCTTTATCTGTACAGCGACGCCAGGTGGTGAAGCTCCGTAAGCGATGCTATTTTAAACCCATTTCATTATCACCACCCAGCGTTGAAGAAAAATTCGATGTTGGGTAATTTTTTTTAACCAAACTTGATTTCTGACAGACAGAGTTATTTTTTCCAGCAGCTTACAAGCTGAAAACTTGTTATGAAAAAGGCGGAGGTAGTTGAAAAGCATGGTAATCGTGACCAAAACCGATGCAACACAGGCAGACATCGACGCGGTTGTTAAACGGATTGAAAGCGTTGGGTTACAGGCACAAGTCTCAACCGGCGAACGCCATACAGTTATCGGTGTGATTGGAGATAAAACATTGCTGGGTGATATTCCCATAGAGTCAATGTCCGGTGTGGAGCGAACAATGGCTATCACAGCCCCATTCAAATTGGCATCCCGTGAATTCCGGGGCGATGAACCCACTGTTATCGCCGTCAACGGCACAAAGATTGGCGGACAGCAGATACCTGTTATTGCGGGTCCATGTGCTGTGGAAAGCACGGAGCAGATTGTAACGATCGCGCAACTGGTTCAAAAGGCGGGTGCCAGTTTCATTAGAGGCGGTGCCTTTAAACCGAGAACGGGGCCTTATAGCTTCCAAGGCTACGGCGAAAAAGCACTCAAAATGCTACAAGAGGCGAAAGATGAGACAGGACTCGGCATCGTCACAGAAGTGATGACCCCCCATGAAGTCGAACTCGTCGGGGAATATACCGATATGTTCCAACTCGGCACACGGAATATGACAAATTTCTATCTATTGCGTGAAGTTGGACGCGCACGAAAACCGGTTATCCTCAAGCGGGGCATGTCCGCAACGATTGAAGAATGGCTCCTCGCCGCTGAGTATATCCTCTCAGAAGGCAATCCGGATGTCATTCTCTGTGAACGCGGGATTCGGACGTTTGAAACGCACACCCGCAACACCCTTGACCTGAACGCGGTACCAGTCGTTCACGAATTGAGCCACTTACCTATTGTTGTTGATCCAAGCCACGGCACAGGTATCAGGAGTCTGGTCTGTGATATGACAAAAGCGTCCGTAGCCGCTGGGGCAGATGGACTCTTACTTGAGGTACACCACGACCCAGACCATTCGATGACAGGTGACGGCGCACAGTCGCTGTTCCCGGAACAATTCGAGACGCTGATGCAGGAACTCAAGCCTATCGCTGTTGCTGTCGGACGCGAAATTTAAATTTGGAGGAACACCCCCGTGGACGATTTTGAAGCCAATCAGCAAAAAGTCTACATCTTTGATACAACACTCCGCGATGCAGAACAGACCCCCGGAGCCGCACTCGGCATCCAGGAAAAACTGGAGATTGCGAAGCATCTTGCCAGATTAAATGTTGATGTCATTGAAGCCGGATTCCCAATTTCGTCACCCGGTGATTTCGATGCCGTTAAACAGATCGCAAACGAAGTGGAAGGTCCCGAAATCTGCGCGCTTTCGCGTGTCGTGGAGAAGGACATCACTGCTGCGTGGAAGGCGATTGAAGACGCACCGCGCGCCCGTATCCACACGTTTGTCGGAACCTCTCCCATCCACATGGGACGCATCACGCGTACAACACCCGAAGATACACTTCGCATGGCGACCGATGCTGTCGCCTACGCAAAAAGCCTCTGTGAAAACCACCCGGATGCAAACGTCGAGTTTTCACCGATGGACGCCGGACGCACGGAATTAGGGTTCCTTTATGAAGTCGTTGAAGCGACTATCGCTGCTGGCGCAACCGTTGTCAATATCCCGGAAACTGTCGGCTGGACGGTACCCACTGAGTTCGGTGAGTTGATTAAGGGCATCATGGAAAACGTGCCAAACGTTAACGATGCCATTATTAGTGTCCACTGCCACAACGATCTCGGATTAGCCGTGGCAAACAGCCTCACCGCAATTGAGCAAGGCGCACGGCAAGTGGAATGCACAATCAACGGGCTTGGCGAGCGTGCCGGGAATACCTCACTTGAAGAGGTCGTCATGGCAATCCGCACACGGCGTGATTATTTCAAAGCGTATTACACAGATATTAACGCCAAAGAAATCGTCCCGATTAGTCGGCGCGTCAGCCGAACGATGGGTATTATGGTGCAGCCGAACAAGGCAATCGTCGGCGCAAATGCTTTTGCACACAGCTCGGGTATTCATCAAGACGGGATTATCAAATCGCGCGTGACTTTTGAGATCATCGATCCGAAAGAGATTGGCTGGAAAGAGAGTCAACTCATCCTCAGTCCCCGTTCCGGGCGCAACGCACTCCGGCATCGTCTCAGTGAACTCGGTTACGAAATAGACGCAGCGCAACTGGATAAGGTCTATGAAAGATTCCTACGGGTTGCTGATAAGAAAAAAGAGATCCAGGATGCCGACCTTGAAGCGATTATGAGTGATGAGATTCGTGCAATTCCTGCTGTCTATGAACTGGATTATATTCAGGTTGTCAGTGGAACTAAAATCTCGCCCACTACGACAGTCGGTGTTCGGACGGAGGGTGAGGTCGTTGAAAGAGCCTCTACTGGAGATGGACCGGTCGATGCAGCGTTTAAGGCGATTAATCAAATTGTTGACATTCAACTGAATCTCATCGACTACCAAATCCGTTCTGTAACCGAAGGAGAAGACGCTATCGGTGAAGTCTCGTTGAAGGTACAGGACAACGGGAACATCATCACCGGCCACGGTGCCAGCACGGACATCATTGAGGCGAGTGCACGCGCATATATCCACGCCGTTAACAAACTCATTCAGATCCGATCTGAGGGATAGTGTTCGTTAGTTGTTGGTAGATAGTCATTAGTAACTATCTACCAACAACTAATGACTACCTACCAATCCTCAACCAGTTGCACGAGCAACCTGACCCCATAACCCGACGCACCTTCAGGAATATACGTCGAGCCTTTCATACCCCAAGCAGTCCCGGCGATGTCGAGGTGAACCCACGGATAGCCTTCCGCGAACTTCTTCAAGAACGCCGCCCCCGCAATCGTGCCAGCACCCCCATCACCGATGTTTTGGACATCCGCAACCTTGCTTTTAACGCCTTCATCGTAATCGTCCCAAAGCGGTAATTCCCAGACGCGCTCGTGCGTCTTTGCGGCAGCCGACTTCACTTTCTCCATTAGTTCTGGGTCTGTACCCATTGCGCCAGCAGCGATATGTCCCAAACACGTAATCACAGCACCCGTGAGCGTGGCTAAGTCGATAACACCCTTTGGATTATACTGCGCCGACCAACCGAGGGCATCTGCTAACACGAGTCGACCTTCTGCGTCTGTGTTGAGAATCTCAATCGTTTTCCCACCATAAGACGTAACAACGTCGCCAGGTTTAATGGCTGTTCCACTTGGCATATTCTCAGTCGCAGCGACGACCCCTATCACACGCACATTCGGTTTGAGCTGACCGATGACTTGCATCGCACCAATCACAGCAGCGGCACCCGACATATCGTGTTTCATCTCGTGCATACCGCTGCCACCTTTGAGCGAAATACCGCCAGTATCAAAGGTGATTCCCTTGCCCGCGAGCACGACGGTATCCTGCCCTTCACCGTCTGGGACATATTCAAGAATAATAAAACGAGGTTCTTCAGCACTCCCCTGTGCAACGGCGAGGAGGGTTCGGAAACCTTTCTCTTCGAGCGTCGCTTTGTCAAAAATTTCACAACGCAATCCCGAACCTTCTGCCACCGCTGTCGCCTTTTCAGCGAGCTGTGTCGGTGTGAGATGATTGCTCGGTTGATTGCTCAAATCCCGGGCGAGCAGCGTACCCTTGGCTATTATTTCTCCACGCTGGACAGCCGCTTCCACAGTTTCCCTGCTCTGTTCATTTTCGGCTAAAAAGGTCATCAACTCAATCTGTTTCTTCTCTTCTCCATCGCCACTTTCGGTTTTATGCTCGTCGAATTGATAGAGCGAAAGGAGACACGCCTCCGTAGCCCCTTGGATTATTTCGGGTGTGGCTTCTATCGGGATGGGAATGCTAACCGTCCTTAAACCCATATCTCGGATCGTCCGTGCAGCGTGTCCCGCTGCTTGACGTACCCGCTCAGGCGTAAGATCGTGATATTCACCCAAACCCACCAGTAGTATACGAGGTGTACTGATAACTCCGTTTGTATACAGCCAACTCGTCGTTTTATGCTTACCTGTGAAGTCTCCAAGGTTCATAAGTTCACGAATCCGGCCACCGAGTGCCTGTTCTATATTTTGAAGCGGGGCACTATAAAAATCCGGGTTTTCCAGCACACCGATGGCAATCACATCGCTCTGCTCTTGACTAAACCCACCGGTTTTGACAGTAATGTTCATAAATTTTCCTTTCTATTTGATCGTCTTAACCAGAATTTACAAGATTAAAAGATTTATGATGAGGTGCTATTCAAAAAGCGCGGCTACCTCGTAAGAGAATCCTTTGACGACTTCTCCTCCGCTAAGCGTGTCATTCCGCGTGAGCACTGTGATGTCTGTTTCTGAACGGTAAACAGTCACTGTTTTAGAGGGAGGCTTAATCACCCATACTAACTGTGTGCCTGCCTCAAGGTAGGCAAAAGCCTTTTCTTCAACTTGGTACAACTTGTCTGTAGGAGAAACGACTTCCACGGCAAGGTCGGGCGGGACAGGAGATGTTTTGCACTGATCATCAGGAAGCCGGTCAGTTGAAATAAAGGCGATATCAGGGACCAGCATCCGTTCGCCGACACGGAAGCCTGTATCTGATATCAGGACACGCCCAAGTTGGTTTTCACGGACGTACAAGTGTAATGGTGAACTTAAGTTCACACTAATGTACCCATGTTCCAATGAGGTCGGAGGCATCGGCACTAATTCTCCTTCCATATATTCATATCCTTCTAAATCGCTTTCGAGGAATTCCGCTAACGTCATCTTGAGAGTCTCATGAGAAAGACGCTCAGGCGAAAATTGACGAACTTTTTGCGTGTCCATTTTGGCTCTCCTATTGCCTCTATTGTCAGAACTGCACTACTTATGGTAGATTTTAGAATGCCCTAAGTAATTCTACACGCCTAAGTCCTTCGCATTCCTGTCAAAACGACCAGAGGTTCCGCGCTCGTGACAGTAATTGAATGGTAGGTATTCGCAGGAACATCCATCCGGTCCCCGGCTTCAACCATCCCGTGTGCATCCGCAACTTTCACATCTGCCGTGCCAGACAAGACACAAACGACCTCATCTTGCGCGTGGATATAGTCGAGGTAAGCACCACCGGGGTGACCACTCCACTCATAAGCATTAAAACCTTCAGATTGTAACTGTTGTTTTAAAGCGTCCACATCCGTATGCTGTTCTGACCAACGCGATTTCCAACCCATAACGTCTTTCCTTGGTTGTTAGTTATTAGTTTTTGGTTATAAGTTAAGAGGGCTCCCTTTAGCAATTCACACTGTATGGGAATATTCCACACACGTCAGGATACTCCCATATCTAAAGCGGCTCTAACCTGACTGGGCACACCTTCAGTTCCGCCGTATGCGTAACCGGGTCGTAGCCAGAACCCGTCAACAGGTTGACCGGCACATCCGCGAAACTGAAACTGGCGAAAACCGTGCCACGCGGCGAACGATCCGTCACTTTGACTTTGATGTTGATACTGCCCCGCGCACTACTCATCTTACACCATTCCCCGTCTGCCAATTGCCATCTCTCAAGGTCAACAGGATTGACTTCCAAAGATTCTTCCGGTAAGAGATAATCAATCCCTTCGGCTCTACCTGTTTGCGTTTGCGTGTGATAGGATTGCAAGCGTCTACCGGTTGTGAGCCATACCGGGAATTCTTCGCTAATCGTCTCAGCAGGATCGCGGTAATGAACATTCGAGAAGATACCGCGTCCATTGACAAACGTCTCCTCATGGAGTCTCGGTGTCCCTGGATGTTCTTTATACGGGACGGGCCATTGGTTGTTTAAGATGTTCGTGGTACCTCTCTCAATGCGGTCCCAATCCAATCCCGCATAAATAGGCGAGACCCGACAGAGTTCGTTGAAAATCGGTTTTGGTGTATCGAAGTCAAAACCTGTAAACCCAAGGCGTTGCGCAATCTGACAGATAATCCACCAGTCGGGTTTAGCATCACCTGGCGGTGGCACTGCAGCCCGCAGCCGTTGGACGCGACGTTCCGTATTTGTGCATATGCCATCCGTTTCACCCCACGCCGTTGCGGGCAAGACAACATCCGCAAGTTCTGCAGTCTCAGTCAGAAAAATGTCAATAACAACCAGATGCGCCAATGAACGGAGCGCGTGCTCGCAATGCTCCCGATCCGGGTCAGAGATTAACGTATTCTCACCATCAATGAGCATCGCATGGATACTATCGCCACAAAGTTCTAACGCTGTCACTTTCGTGATGCCCTTCTCCAAGTCAATCTCTCTACCGTATTCCGTTTTAAACTTCGCCTGATACGCTGGATCCGTAACGGCTTGGAAACCCGGGTAGTTGTTTGGCAATGCGCCGCTATCTCCTGCCCCTTGGATGTTGTTTTGCCCGCGCATCGGGTTGATACCTGTTCCCTCTCTCCCAATATTGCCCGTCATTAAAGCAAGATTGCACAGACTTTGGACGTTCTCAACACCGCAGATATGCTCGGTAATTCCTAACGTGTAATAGATAGCACCTTTATCCGCACTGCCGTACAAGATCGCTGCTGTTTCAATGTCCTTTGCAGGCACACCGGTAATTGTTTCCGCCCACTCCGGTGTCCACTGACTGATATGCTCAAAGAAGGTGTCAAATCCAGTCGTGCGGTCTTTAATGAAATCGTCATCAATCAACCCCTCACGAGCGATAACGTGTGCCATACCGAGAAGCAGTGCTGTATCCGAACCGACGCGGAGCGGGAGATAAAGGTGTGACAACTCCGCCAATCCGATGCGTCTCGGATCCGCAACGATGAGTTTTGCACCACGTGCGACCGCCTTTTTCAGCCCGGTCGCAGCGACTGGATGGCATTCCGTCATATTCGTACCGATACAGAAGATAACATCCGGTTTCTCCATATCAACGAGCGGGTTAGACATCGCCCCACGTCCGATTGTCGCTGCCAGACCGGCAACGGTCGGGGCGTGTCAGGCACGGCTACAGTTGTCGATATAGTTTGTCCCGAACCCCACACGGATAAACTTCTGCATGAGATATGCCGCTTCGCTCGGTGCACGCCCAGAAGCAACACCGTAAACGCTATGTCTACCGTGCGTAGCATTGACCTTTCGGAAACCTTCAGCGGCTTTATCAAGCGCATCCTCCCATGTCGTTTCGTGGAGTTCACCGTCATCACCGCGAACAAGCGGCGTTTTCAACCGATCAGGATGCTGAACAAAGTCGTAGGCGAACTGTCCCTTGACACAGAGCGCGCCTTGATTCGCAGGTCCGTCCATCGCTGGATGGATACCGACAATCTTTTCATTCTGCGTCAGCACATCAACGGAACACCCAACACCGCAGTACGGACAGATAGTGCGTGTCTTCTCAGGAACAGTATCCGAAACTTCATCAACGGCGCGGAGTGCTTTTTTGTCAGCAAGTGCACCAGTCGGACAGGTCTGGATACACTGTCCACAAAATGTACATGCCGAATCCTTGAGCAGTCCGTCAAATTCGGTTGTAATCTGGGTATGGAAACCGCGATTCATAACGTTAATAGCGTGATCACCCTCTTGCTCAGCACAGACACGGACACACCGATAACACGAGATACAGAGTTCGTAATCTCTGAGGATAAACGGGTTGTCATCTTCGGCTTTACTTGCGCCGGATATCGCGCCTGTAATACCGCCACTATTAATCCCGTATCTATCGCGGAGGTCAGCGAGCTCACCAGCGGCATAACCCCGCAACGGGGACACATCAACTTCACGATTCTCACCGACAACCATCTCAAGCAGCGTTTGCCGATACGTCTCTATTGTATCGGTTGAGGTGCGGACAACCATCCCCGGCGTAGCTTTTGTCGTACAAGATGCCACGGGATTTCGCGCACCTTCCAATTCAACAATACAGAGGCGACATCCCCCAAAGGGGTCAAGCCTCGGATCATAGCAGAGCGTTGGAATCTCTTTCTGATGGCGTTGTGCAATCTCAAGGATCGTCTCCCCTTCGGAAAACGCAACTTCAACGCCATCAATTTCTATTTTTTGCGTCATGGTGATGCTCCAAACACAGAATTACATAGCGAAGATTATTCGCCTTCCTTTTCACTGAAATCAATTTGCGGCACCTTCAACTCACCTGCAAGGATTTTCGCTTTCGCATCCTCAACGGCTTTTTGCACATCTGCTGGGATTTTATCCTTCAGTGCTGGATTGTAAGTAAGTGTGATTGCCTCATCTGTTACCATGTTAAAAGTATAAATCTGAGGTTTAAAACTACCATTTTTAACAACTTCAGCAATTTGGACAAACGCGTTCGGTGTAATCACAGCATTGGCAATCACAGTTGTCGGGGATATATCACTCTTGTCGCGGTTTGCCCCAAAGGTATATACCACTTTTCCTTCTTTTTGAGCAGTTTCCGCAGCCTCATAAGCACCGAGTCCCGCTGCGTCCGCATTCGGGAAGATGAAGTCAACACCTTCATTAATCTGTGCCAGTGCGAGCTCCTTCCCTTTACCGATGTCCTCCCAATTGCCGACGTATACCCAAGAGACCTCTACATCAGGATTCACACTTTTCGCGCCCCCTTCAAACGCCATAAATGTGCTATTCACAGACGGAATATTTTGCCCACCCATAACACCGAGTTTATTCGTCTGGGTCATCATGCCTGCGATCATTCCTAAGAGATAGGCGGGCTGCTCAACACGGAAGTTGGCTGCTGAGATGTTATCGGTGATTGTACCCCCCGAAGATGTAATGAAAATTGTCTCTGGAAAATCCGGGGCAACCGCCTTCGCCGGGTCCTGAAACTCGTACCCGTGTCCGAATACCATGTGGTAGCCGTCAAGCGCATAAGAACGGAACTGTTCTTCCTGGTCGGTAGGCGTTCGGGTCTCAGCATGGCTGATTTCCGCACCGAGTTGTTTTTCAATCGCTTTAAGTCCTTCATACGCCAAAGCGTTCCAACCCGCATCACTGATCGACCCAGGAAGCAGCAGCGCGACTTTAAATTTCTCATGATCTTTTGCATCAAGATTCGTATTCCCGATCAGTATAAACCCAATCGCCCAGAGGCATAGGCATAAAACATAGATTGCTACATTATTTCGTAACTTATAAAATATGTGTATCACGTCAAAATTTCCTCTTCTTTACAAAAATGTTTGATACAAGTATAGCACGTTTATGCGAAAATGTAAAGTTCTAACCTTTGGAAAAAATAAAGGTTGCTTTATCTGAGCCAATAGGTTACACTTTTAATTCGTTATCAGCTACCAGTTTTCAGTTAAGAGATGTTTAAGGCAGAGAAGTTGTGAACCACTCTCATCTAATTACGAATTTCACGATAAATAAGAAAATATGAAGAGTACTTTTGAAGTTAAAATAAATGCCAAAACGCATCTGGTCGTCCAAAGCGATACAGGACGCTGCTTAGGCGGCGTTGGCGCGAACTTTTATCGTCCTTTCGTCTTTCCATTCTACACACCCGCAGGACATACCGTCGTCCAAGAGTTCGCCTTCGATCACCCGTTCCATAACGGCATTTTCGTCGGACAAGGTCCCGTCCAGGTCGGCGACAGAGAGGCAGGTTTTTGGGCATCACCACCCCGTCGTTCCTTCACCGACAAAGTCTTTGAGAAATTGGGACGGATGGATACACAAAAAGACATCGACATCACACCGCATGCGAATGGCGTTCAGTTCGTTCAAAATGTCATCTGGCGAGATGAAAACGAAGAGCCGTTAATCGACGAAATTCGGACGGTTAATCTTTACGCACTCGATGATGCCACCGTCTGTGATATGACCAGCGAGAAGATCGCAACTTACGGTACTGCTACATATCCACAAACGAAATTCGGGAGTATCGGTATCCGTGTTGAACCCAGACTCTTGCCTATCATGGGAGGCATCGTACTCGGAGACGACGGACGCAAAGGCGGAGTCGAAGTCGTTCATGAAGGGGAATCAGATTTCGTCGCCTACCAAAACACTTTAACCGGACACGGAGCGTTTGGAGTCTTTATGTCAATTCTCAATGAAGGGGTTCGCGGTCCCTGGTTCATTCGAGATTATGGCATGG
The DNA here is from genome assembly GCA_022822215.1 of Candidatus Poribacteria bacterium. Taxonomy (GTDB): domain Bacteria; phylum Poribacteria; class WGA-4E; order WGA-4E; family WGA-3G; genus WGA-3G. The sequence continues at coordinate 11,706 of JAJECD010000342.1, forward strand.
CACTCTATAATCCAACGTGGACGGGTTCAATATCTACACCAGCAGGTGAACGTTGGAAAATCTCGCTTCGGGTCATCGCCTACGACGGTGAATTGACACCAGCAAGGGCAGCGCAATGGACACAATAGCATAGCTATTAGGGTGGGTTTCTACGAAACTTTTTCAGCGGTCAGCAAGCACAGAA
>JAJECD010000123.1 GCA_022822215.1 Candidatus Poribacteria bacterium
GGGTTTCAAAGGGGACTAAGAGCTTATCTGGTGGCACAACAAAATGAGATGCATCGAGTTTTTGTTGGTAGGTTTCCTGCAGCCGTTCGTGCAAGCGCGCTGCCTCTCGCTTCTGCCATTGCGGTTCAATCAGACAGACAACCGTATCGTCGGATAGGTAATCTGTGAGGAGTTCAACCTCGGGTGTGAGCATTGGCAGAAATGCGTCAAGCCCATTATTTAGTGTGCAGTCGGCGAGTCCATACGGAGATGACTCGCTTTCCGTTAGGTTTCTTGTTATCTCTCTGATAGCATTTATAATCTGCGGTGTGGCGTGTTCTTGAATGAGGGCATCCGTTTGTGTCTGCCAGTAATCTATTGACAGGTCAGCAGCAAAGATTTCGCGTAGCGGTGTGAGTGTGACAGATTCAAGGGATGCAGTTGAACGTTGCGATATGGGATCGAAAGCGCGGATAGCGTCCACTTCATCTCCAAAAAATTCAAGGCGCACCGGGGTATCAGCTGTAAGTGGAAAGACATCCAAGATATCGCCTCTGCGGGCAAATTCGCCTTTGACTTCTACGAGTTCAACGTTCTGGTATCCACCGCTCATAAGCATGACCGCGATGTCGTCTGGATCAATTTCATCCTCGAGATTGACGACGCGACAGGTGGCAGCCAAACACGCTCGCGAGGGGAGTTTGTAAAGCAGTGCCTGACTTGTGGTGACAACGACGTTCCGTTCTCCATGTAGCAGGCGATCTAAACATCGCATCCGGTCGGCGATAATGTTTTTAGGTGGCGCGATGCCTTCAACGAATTTCCGATGCCAACCGGGAAAGAGATTTAGTTCAGGATAAGCATCGGGTGTTGGCGAACTTTCTAACGTCGGATAGGCACGATAGGTACAGATTTCTTCGAGTATCTGTTCGGCTTCGCGTTGTGAAGGTAGCACAATCAGGAAGGATCTTTTTGAGAAATCATCAATGAGTGCTGCTAAAAGATAAGCCGTAGATGCGTTCACTAATCCTCTAAGCCATGGCAGTTTTTTGCCATCCTTGAGGCGCGATACGAGTGTTTGGTAATTTTCTGTTTGACGTAAAAATTCTATCACGGTGTATTGTGCGAATTGCCAATCGCCACTCCTTAGTTTACGAATTCAATATCTGCTAAAGCCGCTTTGAATGCTCCCATTTTACTCTTTGCTTCCATCTTCACCGGTAGCCGTCGTTCATCATCCGTGAGCCAAAACCGGTCGCCTTTTGAGGTTCCCAACACGAGTGTTTGAACACGTCCTAACGCCTTGTTCTTAATAACTTCTCTGCGTTCAACAGTGAGTGTAACCTTCTGTACTTTTCCTTTAACGACAACAGGGAAGAAATAGGTTTCACCGAGCGCGAGTTGTTTAGAACGTAGAAAATAGAGTGTCGAGAGTTCATCCTGTGTACCGACGGGTATCGTTAGGGTTGTTACTTCGTGTTTTTGCTCTGATTTCCGGTCTCGCTGGGAGATTCTTTTATATTCTGCTTCGCCCTCTCGGAACTCGATGGCGACGGTGGCGAGAAATTTCCGATCCTGTACGTGATTCCGAAAACGGACAGGGGCAAGCGTCGTTGGATTTAGGTATGTCTCTTGTTGATTTCGGAAGCTATAGAATCTGAAAAGCGCACGGGTTTTCATTTCAGAACGGATGTGATAGACGGATACGCCGTTCAACATTTCTGCTTTCGCGATCCAGTCAGTTCTTTTTCCTGCGGGTAATCTTCTCCAACTAATATCATAGGTTAATTTTTCGCCAATCCGTAACGGTTGAGGTGAGATGTCTATGCTTTCAACAAGAGAAGTAGACATACCGTTTACGGTAACACATCCAAACAGAAGATAGATAAAAATTAAGTACTTCACATAATGCACACGCTTGTCCTCGCGATCGGTATTGCGTCAAATCCGAAGGTGGATAGGCGAACGATCTATATTCTGGTTTGAATGGGGTTTATGAACCAGACACTAAAAACTATGTGTGAACATTAGAGATTGAACGCCACTGTCTGTTTGTTTCATCTCTACAGAAAATCTTCGACTATTATATGCCTCGGCTGTCTTTGGTGCATCGAGAATATTCCAGATGTGCAGTCCGATACCGGTTGCGAGGAACACACCACTAAAAAATGTATGATTCCACATCCGGGTGCGTCCTTGTTCGTAGGTTAGGAATTCACCGGTGCGAGCGTCCAAGAACCCTGTCTCAAACACGTTTTGTTTATTGTAGTGTAAGGCGCGCGCGATGTTGTAGCCAGCAAGTGCGAAAGCACCTAATTCCGAGCTGAGGAAAAGTGTTGCTTTCGTGTAATTACCGGCGTAAGCCTGCCCTAAACCGGGCATAAGGGTTGAAAGTTGCGTCGCTTTCTTAACATCTAATTCCGGGTAGTACCGTTCTGCGTGTGAACGGAATAGCGGGTAAGTAGATTCCGTTTCGGTCTCTGTTTCCGTCATGTAATTACGGAAAAGAGGGAGTATCTCTTGGGTTTCAGTATCGGATTCCGCTGCGGCAGCACTTGTGTCTGTCTCTGAAGTTTCGGCAGCTACGGAAATAGAACCGACGATAAGAAAGATCAGCAAAGGGAGGATTATGTATAGGGGCAGTGTCTGCACTGCCTCCCGACTTTTTTGCATGCGAGGCACTCCTTGTCAAGGTCTATTAAGAGGTGGTGCTAATTGGACATTATCGAAATCGGTTTGGTATGCCCAGTCGAAAATGATGGCATCATCAAAAAGCTCGCGCACCTGGATTTTCGCGAAGTTTCCATCGGGTGTATAGAAGGCGTAGATATGTCCCTCGATGAGTTCGACAAACAGCGTTGTATATCCGGACTCTGGAGCGAAGTCAACTGATTCAAAGTCCTCGTGATACCCTAAATCTTGCATGAGCGTTTCATTGTCTGAATAGAGGTAGGTAACGCCGATTTCTGTATCAAGCCCGAAATAGATATCCGTCTCCGGTGTATCCCAGGGGATACTCCCTTTGTATGGCTGTGAGAAATCGAATCCGCTTCTTCCGGGAAAAAGAAGATAGTCATCAAGCGTAATGTTTCGTCCTTCGGGTCGTGGCGTATCCCAGGCGTTTTCGGGACTCAGTTCACTCTCATTGCCTTCGGCATCATAAGCGGAGACGGCGTAGTAATAAGTTTCTCCATTTCGTACATCTGTATCTGTGTAGTGTGTTGTACTTTCGGATACGTCTGCCAGTAGATCATTAAAATTGACATCATCTCTGCCACGCCAGACTTTATAGCCTGCCAAGTCGAACTCTCCATTAGGATACCATTCAATGACAACCTGTTCATCGCCGGTGATCGTTTGGACACCGCGTGGAATCGCTGGCGGTTCACGGTCGCTTTCATTGGTATCAATATAACATCCACTGATACCTGCAATTAGTATTGTGAGCAGTAGTATTGAGAGAATTGTGTTAGTTTTCCGCAACATGGGTTTATATCCTCCAGAGTTTATAGTGCATTTAAACTCTGTAACGGATATATCTCTAAAAACGTTGACAAGCTTCCATTAAATAATATCACAAAAAGGGCGGGAATGCAAGGTAAAATGTTTTAAAGATGGTTGTCGGTTATCGGTTGTCGGTTGTTGGTGGGTGCGGGGCATTTTTAAGGAAAACCGTAATTGACACCCAAACTGGGGTGTGATAGGATATGAAAGAGATTTAAATTAACATAAGGAGACACAATGAAAACGCTGCTCATTCTACGGCACGCAAAATCGAGTTGGAAGCATCCAGAACGCTCTGATTACGACCGACCGCTTAACAAACGCGGTAAACGGGACGCACCGCGTATGGGGAAACACTTGCGTCAGGAAGGATTGGTGCCGGATCGGATTCTTACCTCATCGGCGAAACGCGCACGAAAAACAGCGAATAAAGTGGCGAAAGCGTCGGGTTACGCAGGAAAAGTAAAAAAGTTAGATGCGTTTTATGATACCGTCTCTGGGGTTTACTTTGAAACCCTACAAGCCCTGCCGAACAAATATCAACGAGTTATGGTCGTTGGACATAACCCGACAATGGAACAACTCGTGAATCATCTGACGGGACATATCAAACGGATGCCGACAGCAGCACTCGCCCACATTGAACTTCCTATCGAACGCTGGGAAGCATTGGATTTGTATACAAAAGGAACTTTAGTCAATTTATGGACTCCCAAAACGCTTTTCACGGATTAATCAGACCCTTTGCGATACTGGCATTTTTCTTGTTGGTAGGGGTTTGTCTCCTATGTAGCACCGCATCGGCGGAAGTTGCTGTTTCGACTGCGGTAGATGGTCAATTCTTGCCATGGGTTGTGGACGACGGTGAAGGTGGCGTTATTGTGATGTGGGAGGACTATCGGACAGGGAAAGACTGGGATGTCTATGCCCAGCGCGTTGATAGTGCTGAAAAAACGCGTTGGGAGCTAAACGGATTGGCAATATGCACAGCGGATAGAAATCAGCGTCGGTTGCGAATGGTGCGACACGATACCCACGCAATTGTGGTCTGGAACGACAGGCGTGATAGAAGCAACTGGGATATTTACGCGCAAGCGGTGAATCTGAACGGTGAGGTTCTCTGGCAAACCGATGGCATCCCTGTCTGTGTGGATACTGCGGATCAATCGACGCAAGCGATTATGAGCGACGGTGAAGGCGGTGCTATCTGTGTTTGGGAAGATGAACGCCGGAGCTCTGAATTTCAGGACCTTTACATCCAGCGGATTAGTGCTACAGGTGAACCGATATGGAAAACAGATGGCATTCCTGTTTTTCCTTCAGAATCGTTGCAGAGCAATCCTATTCCGGTTAGAGATGCAATGGGTGGGTTTTATATCGTGTGGTGGGACGTTATCGGCTATGAAGCATGGCACCTAAAGGCGTATCGGCTGAGTCTGGATGCGGAACCGTTATGGGAGACTCCAATCTTTGTTACACCGACGGCGGGCATGCAAGGCGAACCCCGTGTGATTGCCGATGGCGAAGGCGGAATTATCGTTTTGTGGCAGGTGTATCAAAACTTCATCAACGACCAACTCTATGCACAGCGGATTGCCCCTGATGGCAGTAAGCTATGGCACGAAGATGGCATCCCGGTATGCACTGCTGTTGGCATCCAAAAACACGCTTCGGTTGTCAGCGATGGGAGTGGCGGGTTTATTGCGGTGTGGCGTGATGAGCGCGATGTCTATTCTGACTTATATGCGCAGCGCGTCCGTGCGGATGGGACGCTTGCTTGGGAAAAAGATGGTATTCCGCTCTGCACCGCGGGTGGGCATCAGGACAAGCCGTTCATTGTGCAAACCGAGAAGGATCGGTTTTTCGTGGCGTGGGTAGACTACCGAGAGGACTTCGGCGAAGAGAGCAGAGACGCTATCTATGGACAGCAAATTGATTTATCGGGTACGCTGTTGTGGGAAGAAACCGGCGTTCCTATCTCTACCAGCAAGGGAGAACATCATCCGCCGTTTGTGGTAACCGTTGGAAATAACAAATGGGCTGTTGTCTGGAGTAACATGCAGGAAGATAAGGGAGACATTTATCTTGAGCGGTTTTAGGCAAGGCTCTCGCGTAACAGAAACCATAGCAACACCTACTTCACAATGAACATCTTCCGCGTTGCCGTGAAATCGCTGGCAGAGAGTGTATAGAAATAGAGACCACTCGCCGCAGTTTCACCCGATTCATTTTTTCCGTCCCAATATACCGCCCGACTCTTGCTCTTGTAACTGCCAGCCGGTTGATGTCCCAATGCCAGTGTGCGTATCAAGGCTCCGTTTACACCATAGATGTGTAGTGTCACCTCTGCAGGTTCCGCGAGTTGATAGGGTATCCACGTCTCCGGGTTGAACGGGTTTGGGTAGTTCAGCAGCAAGCCTGTAGTATCCGGAAGGACTGTAGCGGGTGCGGCGGCTATTGGTTGGGTGGCTGCATCCGTCCCAATCACCAAGTCTATCGGATTTGATAGACCTGTAACGACGTTTTGGATATTCTTACCGTTGAGATTTGCGCGCTGGATTCGCCCAGCGGTGTTCGTCCAGTACACTTTCCCCGCGCCAATATCTACAGCAATTCCAAGGGGTAAGCTTTTTAAGCTGGCAAGCGTTTGAACGTTTGTGCCATCAAGATCCGCTCGCTGAATTTTGCCAGCATTCTTACCCGTTTGCTCTGTCCAATAAAGTTTATCTGCGGCAAGGGTTAGCCCGCGAATTGCTTCCAATCCAGTGATAACAGTTTGAGTGTTTGAACCGTCAAGGTTTGCCCGCCGAATCCGTCCACCCGCCTCTGTCCAATAGAGTGTGCCGTCTGCACCATCCAAGGTGATGTGTGCGGGGGAATCTAAGTTTGTGATGAGATTGGCTTTAAAGTTTGAGCCGTTAAAGTTCAATTGTTGGATCTTGCCCGTCGCGTTCGTGCAGTATATCTTTCTGCGCCGCGTGTCAATTGCAATGTCGCGCGGTAAGCTGAGGAAGGTCTTAAGGACTTGTGCGTTTGAACC
>JAJECD010000328.1 GCA_022822215.1 Candidatus Poribacteria bacterium
ACTGTTGGTTGCAGACGTAATCAGTAAAGAAGATAGTTCCACTTGAGCCCTTGGGTGCAAGTGAACTTCGGGTTGTTGCAATAAAAATGTAGGTCTATGAGGGTAAAAAGCAGGTGGATCAAGTATATTCACCAAGATCGGTAAAATTTGACTAATACCGTAACCGACATCCACAATATTGGAGTTTGGTCCCCTCACCTTGACTTCCAGTTGGAATGGATTACCCATTGCCCCTCCGAGGTTTTTAATATCTATGTTCTGAAACAGACCGGAACGTTTACCAAATTCAACTAATCTCTGTTTCAGGTGTTCCCATCTTTGCTGCTGGGTAATTTTTGTCTTTAGTAAGTGCATAGGGATGTCTCTGCCTTCAGGATCATAAAATTCCCTTGTCGGATCGTACGTGCGTTTTGGTTGTGAACGAATTGGTGAGACACTAAAAGCAGATAGATCTTCCCTAAGCCGCCACCATACGATTCCAGTATGCTTTTCTTTTGTATTTAAATAATTGCTTAAGGAATTTTTGTCTTTAGGTTGTTCTGCAATTCTATAGTCAAAAAGGGAAGGGAAGGGAGTCCGGTCTAAAAAACCTGAGGCTATATCTACACAGTACTGATTTCGTTCTTCGTCAAAGGATGCTAAACGCATACGAGGGATTTCTGTCCAAGTAGTTGCTCTAGTACTTCGCCCTTTATCTGAGGAAACTATAGGGGCACCTATATGCCATCGTCCTGTATCATCAGTTCTTCTTAAAACCATTTCACCATCGACAAATTTCATTAGTATTGTCTTGACAGTCGGTTCAATTCCACCTCTTTTTTCAAAAAATTCAAGAATGCATTCAATATCTTCATTCTCTCCGTTGAAAGTAAACCCGAGCTTAAAAGTTTTCTCTTTTTTTTTGCTATTTCTGACGATATTTTTAAAGATTCCCATTGAATAAGGAGTTTGATTAAAATCTACTTCCCCACCAATTAAATAATTGACTAACACTTGGAAACACGCCAATGCCGTCGTTTTACCAGTGCTATTTTCTCCGACCAAGAAGGTCAACGGACGAATTTCAAGGGTCTGGCGTTCATTGAAACAGCGGACATCTTCCATTGTGAATTGGGTAATATTCATAGCATCATCTCCACAACATTATTGTGTGATTCTGAGATATATTGATTTGTAGTTTTCTCAAAGCACCGCATTCACTATGGTAGCATATCCAATGCGAAATGTCAACTTTGTCTGGACAAAAAAGACGTTTTGGATACAATTTATCTCATGAAAACAAAAACCAAAAAACCAATACCCGCTTCCCAAATTACAGCGTTACGAACGATGTTAGCCGCAAAGATCGAAGACGCAGAGAACTTCAAAACGCTACGTCTGACTTGCAGCCACACCAGCGAAAATAATACCGAAAAATCTCAGCGGCGAAACGAGGTGGTCATATATCAAGAAGCCGAAGGGAATCTGACGCTAAATCGGTTCATCTATGAAGACGGCTATTCACGGAGGCATATTGATGAAGAGACTGTCCTTGATCGAATCGAGCAGCTGATTGATGAAGGCTATGACGAAGTCATCTGTGAGTCGTTCACGGGAGTGGTAAATGTTCGCGTCAGTTCAGGACGTATTGAAATAAATCTCGGGGATTGTCAGTCTATTGCCACAACTAAAAAGCGTCCTATTGAAGTTGGAGAGGCTGACAGATTGCTTAAAGCTCTTGATATTTTGACCGCTGACGGAAAAATCAGAAGCGATAAATTCCGAAAGTATGAGCAGATTAATCATTTCATCGAGCTCATCCGCGAACAATTGGAAAAGGTGTCGCGAGAGCAACGCATTAACGTCGTTGATTGTGGATGTGGAAAATCATATCTTTCATTCGTCATGAACTACTTTCTGAGCAAGAAACTCGGAAAACGGTGTAAGTTTTTCTGCCTCGATACCTCTGCAAGTTTAATCGAAAAGTGTCAGGAGATGCAAGCGGAACTTGACTACGCAAACATGGCGTTCCAACAGTGTCGTATTATGGATTTTGAGTTACCGACAGATATAGACATCCTTTGTAGCTTACACGCCTGCGATACGGCAACTGATGAGGCGATCGCGCTCGGCATCAAGGCGAATGCCGCGCTCATAATGGTTGTACCCTGTTGTCAAAGTGAGATTCTCAACCAACTCACAACGCACCCGCTATCGTCCATTACCCGACACGGGGTCTTTGGGGTTAAATTCGCAGACCTATTGACGGATGCCCTTCGGACCCTACTCTTAGAAGCGAATGGATACAAAACGAGAGCCATCGAATTTGTGTCACCGATCCACACACCTAAAAATATCCTAATCCTTGCGGAAAAGATACAGTCTCAAAATTCGATGGCATTGAAGCAATATCGCGAGCTCGTTGATATGTTCCAACTCTCACCCGCATTGGAGAGGTTCTTGACCACTGATTAAGATTGAGAAAAGACTTCCATTCCCGCAGCGCCTTCCGCAATCCGGCGGATCTGTTTCTCAAAGCCGGGGGGTGAGAGCGTCCATGTAATCCAAAGCGGCTCATCGCCAGTGTTCACAAAGCGGTGTTCGACATTCGGTGGGATATAGATGACCGTGCCGGGCTTTAAATCGGCGACTTCATCGGCAACATATCCTTTACCTTGTCCACCATAGACAAAAATAATTTCTTCGGCTTCACTGTGCGAGTGAAGCGGAATTTCACTCTTCGGATCAACCTCTTCGAGTCCCATCGCGAAATGCGCAGTACCGACAGTCTTCGGCTCGACGAGTGTATATAACGTTCTCGGTGCCTCGCCTTCAATCCGAACAACTTCAGCGTCTTCTTTGTGATAAATATGTTTCATTTTTTCCCTCCAGAATTAAGAAGTTTCAGAAGAATTTTCGATAGCGTATTCAACTTGTGTGCCACAAAACGGACACGACATTTTCTCTTTCATGGTGAAGATTTTCTGTGCTAACGTAAACAATGAAACGTTAACTTTCAGGTGCCTTGGTTAAATCGCGGTTCATCCAATGTAAATGTCAGCGAAAACCCAAGCGTCACGAGTACTGAACAACTGATAAAAATCGGTTCAAAAGCAAATTTCTCGATAAGTGCACCAATCAAGGGTGAAACAAATAACGGAATGGCTTGAAAAAGGCTCATCACGCCGAGGTATTGTGGGTGTTTTTCTTGTGGCGCGATTTCAAGGGTATAGTTCGTGACAATGCGGGCGGACACTGGCGTGAATCCCATAAGCGCGAAAACAATCCAGTAGAACTGTGCACCGGAAGGCATGCGGCTAATGCCGATCGCTAATAGTGGCATGCAGGCACTGATTAATATCAGAATACGCAAGACCAATCGGTTTCCCGAGCGGTCCGCGAGGTTACCCATAATGCCTGCACCGACGGCATTGGACGCATTTTGCGCAACGATCAAAGCGACGAAACCCGATGGCGCGAGTCCTAACGTTCGCTGTCCGAACACCGTATAGTGTGGAAAGAGAGGCCAGATCGAGTAAAACAACAGGATAACAATTGCATATCGTCGAAAATTTCTGTCATATCTCAATAAGAGGAGCGCGTCTCCGAGAAACTGAAAAAAGGGAGCATTACGTTGTGGGCGTGAAGGAAGCTCCTTAAACCAGAAACTCACCAAAGCAGCAACACCGAAGGAGATAGCCGTTGCGTTGAAAAGCACTGTATAATGGGCAGCACTATCAGAAAGCCAGCGCGGCAGCAGATAAAAAGCGAGACCGATCGAAATCGTACAGCCAATGATATTGGAGTAAGCCAGCAATCGTCCCCGTTTTTCTGGACTGATGAGTTTGCCTTGTAGCGTTCCGTTCGCCAGATGATTGCAACCGACAGCCAGCCAGTGCACAGCACATAGCACAAGGAAAGTCGCAACAATAACGTTTGCTGACCAGTCTGTTACGCCTAATATAAGAGACAAGACGCACCACGGGATCGCGAAACCGAACCCAGTGAAAACAAAAAATGCCTGTTTTTTCGGCATCCGTGCGACGCGCTGCGCGACTAAAAATTGGGGCAGACTCTGTCCGATACGGAGAATAAGTGGGAGCAATCCACGGATGGTGCCAGACGACGTGTAGGTGTCAATAAACGCCGGAATGACCACAGACTCGGATTTGAACATCCAACCGAAACGCATCACAATTTGGTTCAGAGCGAATACAATCAAATTCCGTTTTTCGTGCGGATAGGATTCTTTAGAACGGACGTTCGTTTGATTAGCGTCACTTTTGTTCATCAAGACTCCGTTTATCGGTTAATATGTGTGTAAATTTAGGCATTTTCAATAGGTTTGGGATATTAGAGTTTCCCGTTTTGGAGCATTCGTGCGCTGTAAGCTTCCATCGCTGTTTTCATCTCCGATGTTAACGTTTCTTGCTCGGAGAGTGCTTTGGCAACCCGATGGAACCGTTCAATGTCCCGCAATCCCATAATGGTTACATTGACGCTCTTATGACTCAGCACATAGCGATAGAATGCCTCTGGCGGTGGCGCGTCTGAGGCATCGAAGAGTTTATCATTGCGAGATGCGTTCATGATAACCACACCCGTGTTATGTGCATCCGTTGCGGGGAAAACTGTCTGTTCCGGTATCCGCATCGCACAATTATACCAGCAGAGAACCGTGTCAAAGAGTCCGGTGTCGATAGCTGCTTGCACCTGGAACCAGTCATGCCCGGTCACACCGATGAATCGCACAAGCCCTTCCTCTCGTGCTTTCTGTGCCATTTCCATCGCGCCGCCGGATGCCAGTGCTTGCACGCGTCCATCTTGCGTGTTCAGATGATGCAGTTGGTAGATATCGATGTGGTCAGTCCCAAGTGATTGTAATGATGTTTCAAGTTCTTTCCGTGCGCTTATGGCATCGCGTTCGTGTGTTTTCGTCGCAATAATGAGTTTATCGCGCTGCCCCTTTATAGCGGTCCCAATGACTTTTTCGTCCTCACCATCTCTGTAGGCGCGCGCCGTATCAATATAATTGATACCAGCCTCGATTGCCCTGCGGTAAACCTCAGCAGATTCACAATACGCACCACCGATGCCGAGTCGAGTTACTGTCAAACCTGTGCGACCTAAAACTGTTTTCGGGATCTCATAAGCCATTGTGTTACCTCAAAAGTTCAGATTAACATTTTAGTTTACCAGCCAAAAATGCGCTACATATTTATTGTGGTATGCGATGGCCGCCGCCGACGTACAGCAATTGTCCCGTAAGCCACCGCGCTTGTTCAGAACAGAGAAAAACGGTAACATTCGCTACATCTTCAGGTTTGCCGACTCTACCTAAGGGCGTAGATTTCGCAATTACTTTTTCGTTCTCGGGTTCAATGTACCCTGTCTGAATCGGTCCAGGCGCAACAACATTCACCGTAATACCATATTTCCCCAGTTCGCATGCAGCAGAGCGACTATAAGATTCGATGGCGTGTTTGCTTGCGGCGTAGCTGATGTTCAATGGATGGCAATGTGCCGCATCTGTACTCGTATTGACAATGCGTCCCCAACGCAATCCGTTTTCAAGGTATTGGTTCAGATACGCTTGCATCATCAAGGCATACGATCGCGAGTTAATAACAAAATGAGCATCAATATTTGCAGCAGTCGATAAGAAGATACCACTCCCTTCCGTAGAAGTTTGCTCAGGATCAAATGTTTCCAAAACGCAATGGGTATGGTTGTTAATCAGGATGTCAACGGGACCCAATTCTTCCGCACATGCATCAAAAAGTTTTGATATATTCGTTTCATCAGCAAGATCCACCTCTAAAGCAGATATTGTCATTCCGGCATCTCTAAATTGATTGACAAGTTCGGAAATGGGCTTTTGTTGCATAGCGCGATAGAGGACATCTCCACCGATTCCTGATTTTTCGGCACGCTGCAATTCTGTTTCGCTGTATGGACGCGACGGACGAAAAAATGAAGCAAATACCTTCACACCTTGTTTGCCGAGTGCCAAAGCCGTTGCAGCACCGATACCGTGATTAGCACCAGTGATTAAGGCAACTTTATCGTTTAACTTTGGATCAATCATTTATACCCATCCGTCCTCAACCATCAGTGTTAACGGAGATTCCATCTCTTCAAGAGGAAGATGAATCCGCCGCCGTTTCCGAGACGACTCGTAGATCGCCATAAGCAGTTCATGTGTCGCGTATCCTTGGTAACCACTGGACCGGTGTTCCCGGTCCTCTTCAATGGTTGCAATCATGTCTCGGACAGGGTTACTTTCTGACGGAAGTTCAGGGGCGACCCAAGCCCCACCCGATGCTGTGTTTCGGACGCGGAGAGAAGGTCCACCCGGCGCAGCGAGTTCGAGTTCGCCTTCCGTTCCGTAGCAATAGATGTGGTGATAACCGGGAGCGGTGTCGCTCCCACCTTCAATGATAGCGCGGACATTATCCTCGAACTTGAAGTAACCAAGCGAGAAATCTTCAGAGTGCAGATCATATTTCATCGGTGTGTTGATACGTTCAATCTGACCAATCACCCAAGTAACTGGACGATCACTGTAGACATATCGCATGAGATCGACAGTGTGTGTGGCATTGTCTTTCAGGTCGCCGCCGCTACAAACACCGTGAATGCGAAAGAGGTCGCCAATAGCACCCTCGGCAATCATCTGCCTTGCCAGTTGATAGGGTGCGCTAAACCGGACTTGATGATCAATCGCCAATTTCACACCGTGTTCTGAACAGGTTTCGAGCATCTCGCGTGCTTGCCCGAGATTCTCCGCCATCGGTTTTTCAGAAAGAATCCCCTTCACACCCCATTTTGCGGTCTCGATTACGACCGGCGCGTGCAATTTAGGACGCGTACAAACGGAGACCAGATCAATCTCTTCGGTTTCGAGCATCTCAATATAATCGGTATACTGCTTTTCGACACCATACTGTTCACCGTATGCCTTCAATCCCTCTGCATTAATATCGGCAATCGCGGTCAGAGAAGCCCGCGGTTCATTCACATACCATCCGGCGTGCATGTGCGAAATCCCACCGCACCCAATTATCGCAACGTTGTAGATTTTATCCATTGTAGATTCCTCTTGCGTCTGTGTTATGGAAATGCTAATCCGGTTTGTGTTCCAAGCAGGACAACACATCATGTAGATTCAAAACTACATAATCTGGCCGTTCGTCCCCTGTTTCCGGTATCGGTCTATCAGATTTTCGGTCGATAAGGACGCTTGTCATACCTACACGGTTCGCCCCAACAATGTCATTCTCTATGGAGTCACCGACGAACAGAGCCTCTCTCGGTAGAACACCAGCACGCTCACAAGCGACTGTGAAGACTTTGATGTTTGGCTTCCTGACCCCGACTTCATCGGAAATTGTCAGCGATTGGATACGTTTACTGAGTCCGAGGCGTTGGACTTTAGAAAATTGGCTGTCTGTATGGTCATCGTGCGCACCGTTTGTAGCGATACCGACATGGTATGCGTGCAACGCCTCAAGTACCGAGACATCATCGTAAAGATGTAGACTCGTGAGGTAGCGCGAACTTAAAAAGTCGTTGAGTTCTTCTGTAATTGTACCTTGTGGCAACCCCAATTCTTGAAATAAACACTGGAAACGCGAGTCTCTCAGTTCTGCCATAGAGCCTTTTCCGGCGTTGAGTTGCTGGAAGAGTTGCTGGTGAACCGTTGTCCATGCCTCTGTAATGGCTTCTACCGAGACATCCGGTTCGTGCTTGCGTAGCAGTTGGAATGTTTCTCTTGTTGCAATGGACCATGCTGTATCAGAGTCGCAGAGCGTGTTATCAAGGTCAAAGAATACTGCCTTTATCATCTTTCCTCAAATTTTGTAAAATAGTAGTCCGTCAAGCAACCCAAGCGATGTAGATGTAAACACATACCAAGACTATCCAGACGCAGGCGACCGTTTTCATAATACGGCTTTTCCGTCCTGTTTTTGTGAAATTAAAGCCGATATGTGTGAACAATAACATCAGCGCGACAAGAATGTTGACATTGAGAAACCTATTAGAACCGAAATTGTGCCAGGTGAGAAATCGAAAGACATTGTAGGTAAGCAGGCAAAGGATAAGACCCAGCAGACCGTATTTCCAGAGACGCTTTAGTGCGATTTTCCTTGCGATCCCCGTTTTTGCCGATGCCTTTTCAAAAGACTCCGGTAGGTCAGGATTCTTTTCTCGAAGGATCTGCTGGCGTTCTTGCTCCCTTTTAATTTTCCCTTCAAGCTGCTGTTTCTCAGCGTCGGTGAGTTGTCTCATAAAAGATTACTTCTCTCTTAGTGATTTAAGAGGCAGGACAAAAGCCAAACACTTTTCATCTCGCTCCATCGGTTCTACGGCGAAACCCATAGCGAGTTTGAGGAGATGGTTTTCAGGGTAATTCTCGCCGCTGACGGATCGAACTTGATAACAATCAAATAACTTGGCTTGCTTAATGGTATATTCTTGGAGTGCGGTGCCGATACCTTGGCGTCGGTATCCTTCCTTCACGCCAAAAGCAAGGATCTTCGCCTCTTTCAGCGTTTTTTCGTGTATCTGAATAGGCGGATGATCGCGGTCGTGGGGACCGATGTCCCACACGACGAACATGAGAAATCCGACGATGGTGCGATCTTGTTTTGCTGCCAAAAAATAGCGTGAAAACTGCTCAAAGTACGGATTAAATACCCAACCTTCTTGGTTTAGATCGTTGACGAGTGCCACGAATTCCTGCCAATCTGGATGATCGGGTGTCAGTTCTTGAATGGAACAATGTTGTTGCTTACACATTTTTCAGGCAATTATATGAGGTTACGTCATTTTGTCAATTGAAAAGACAGGAGGGCAAGAATAGTCAGTTCTACGCTATTGCTGACTTTTCCTTCATCCGCTTGACGGCATCCAGTTTTGTCTGTTGCCAGTCTGTCCAATCTTTTTTCCCTTCGTATCGGACGACATCGTGAATGGTTGCGCGGGGTTGATAGGTTATGTAGTTTCCAGTGTGCCACGCCAGATTCCGGTACACCATGAAATCTCCCGGTCCGAGATGTACCTGAACGGCTCCGGGAAACTGGCGGCAGTGCGCTAAGCAGTAGCGTTCCATCTCGGTGTTGGATTGTCCCTCCGTAGGTCTCCGAAGTTGCGGATCCTTTGTAGACTGTTCCTCACCGGGCATATCCCATTGCCGAAGGTGGCTCCCCGGAACGAACCACGTACAGGAGTCGGCATAAATCGCACAGTTGACCTGATTGAAGTGCCGTAGATCGTACCAAACCTCTGCCAGTTTTGCGTTAACAATTTCATCGCGCGCTTCGAGGGGGACCTCCACAACGCCATCTCGGTGCCACCCAATATGCCACGGATGTTCAAGCGGCTCGACGAGCAATCCCATGATGTCAACATGGCCATGCGTGTAGTTATCACCGAGCAATTTCGCGATAGCATCTCGGAGCTCTGGTAGCTCAGTATAGTCATAAAAAGGTTTGAGGTTTAATTCATCGTCGTAATTGGAGAGCGGTTGGATCCGTTGCGTCTGAGGTCCGTTGAGTTTGTGTGCCAAATGGCGTGCCTTCTCTGCCTCGCGACGCAAATCGGTCAGTAACGATGGTGGAACAATCCCTCGGAAAATCAGATAGCCTTGCGAGAGATATTCATTGACCATGGAATCTTGAAATTGGAATGCCATTGTCCTACCTCATAAATGAAGTTTCAGTGCCAATATATTAGACCAATTCTGAGATACTACCGGGCGGGGTGCAAGGATGCCTCCGTGAGTGAATCGTGGAACCAACCTGTGCAATCGCTATGGACATAGGTGATGTCGTCTATCACAATACGCCGGTTGTTAGGAAACTTTTCTATCAAGTCGTGGCCTCGGAGATATCTACCATCATAGCGTCTAAAGAAGACAGTACGTCCACCCCTTTCAATAAACACCTCTGCAAGCTCGTCTCCGTGTGGCAGGGAAATATCAGCATCTAAAACCCGAAGACAGTGGAAAGTATTTTCACCGATCGTCACATCATAGGTACCCGCACCCAATCCCTGACCATCGGTAATTGTATAGGAGCCATCTCGTTGCAACTGATACCGGCCATCATCGACGATGCGTCGTTTGATCGGACCGCCCCACTGTTCTTCAAACGCATCATCACCGATCGTGGAAAAAATCTTTTTTTGATCTACAATATTAACAACAGAGATCCATCTTGAGTACGTTTCGTCGAGCGAAGCATAGAACAGATCGACTGGGTCTGGCCAATCAGGTGTCGATGCCCATTCTCTCACCTGGAGCTCCACACAATCAATGCCTTGGATCTGAGCCTCTGTAGTTGGGACCATCTCAACTACTGCTTCAAGTTCCATCGTCTCGCCGTTGTAAGCTGCCCAGAGGTTAGATTCGCCCATCTGTGGAACAGCAAACCACCATTGGAGTTCTGGGCAATCCACTTCAGTGATTTTTTCAGAACTCTCAACTATCTGAACCTCCGGTCTCATCTGTGGAAATGAATGCTTTATTGTGTCATCTGGCGGATGAGATGGTATAAGTTTCGTGTGCATATCGACTCCTTTTGGTAATCAGAACCGAATCGTTGAAAAATTTGTTGGAGTTACGTCCGGTAGCTCAGCGTTTATTTGAAAATAGCAACCACAATGGAAATAATCATGGCACCAACGGCGCATGCAGTGACGATCCACCCGCGAACCCCAGCGATTGCACTCTGCTTACCCTTGAGTTCCGATACACCGTTTTCAACAGTACGGAGCCGGGTATCAATCCCATCTAATCGAGTGTCCACCCTATCTAACCGCTGATTAACTTCTGTAAATCGCTGATTAACTTCTGCAAATCGCTGATTGATGTCTGTTCTGAGAAGATCAAAACCATCTTTCATGAGTTGATAAAGTTCTTCGTTTGTCATTTTCTTTCCCCTTTGTTTTTTATAATTTATATCAACCCAAACGGGACTATAGCAAATTATACCACAATTCCTATTCTCTATCATCCTATTTTTTCCATCTTTTTCTCCGCCACCAGTACCCGATCTGTCGAAAATAATAGCCGACAGTTTTAGGTATCTTCTCAAACTCCGGCACAAACGGACACCTTCCACCCAGAACAACTAACGCCGACTTCGCACGCGTCGTCGCAACGTAGAAAACACGTCGCGCCTCTAAAATCTCACTGTCGCGACGTGGAAAACGCCGTTCCAATGTGTTGTGAACGAGAATCACCTTTTCCCATTCCCGTCCTTTCGCTTTATGAATCGTTGTTACCTCAGCAGAAGTTGTATACTTGGCGAGTATCTCTTGAATCCGTTCCGTTTCATAGTTCGTTCGTGCCAAAACAGCCGTCTCTTGTGAGGATTCCAATTCACCCAATAAAGTGGCTACTACGGTTTCAGAGGTCGTTTCGACGATTTTGATGTTTTTCTGGATTGGATTGTAGGCACGGAGATTTTTGCGAATTCGCGGCGTGTTTCGTTCAATCAAGGCTCTTGCGTGTTCAACAATCGTTGATGTCGAGCGATAGTTGCGTGTGATCTCATATTTTTTCACATCTCGTTGATTAGTGAAGTCCTGCATAATCCGTGAATCGCCACCACGGAAACTGTAGATTGCTTGATCGTCGTCACCGACGGCAAAAAGGTTCTCTGAAAGCAGCGAAATGAGCCGAAAGTCGGCGGGCGAGATGTCTTGAAACTCGTCAACGAGGACGTAAGGATATTTATCGCGATAGGTTCGTCGGAGGTCTGGATGGTTCTCAAGCAGATTTGCGGCATGGATAATCATGTCCTCGAAGTCAACAGCGTTTGCCTCAGTCTTGAGTGTCTCATATTTTACAGCAAATACCTGTGCGACGCGATCCTCAAGATTCGTTGGGTCAAACAGTCCTGTAGTGACCTGCCGTTTGGCACGCATGACGGTCTCTTTTATGTCATTGAAACGCTCTCGGAGGTTCTCAAAATCAGGATCTCTATCAAGGTGTTCTGTGTAGGGAATGTCAAAGTGTTGACAAAACATCTCAAGGATGAGTTGGTTGCTATACGTAACTCTCAGCGGATCCGCTCTGTTAAATACACTCGCCCGTTCTCTATAGAACGCAATCCAGTGTGCTTCGCGACGGTTCGCCTCGCGTCCGGGGACCCATTCCAGTACCTCGAAAGTGAAGGTTGTTTCGCCTTCGGAACGGATTGCTTGCCGGAGTCTATCGTTTGATGAATGGCTAAAGTGTTCTTTTCTGCGCCGCTCTGGGTTCGTGGTCTGTCCAATATAACACCGGCCGGTCTTCTGGCTTTCGATCTTGTAGATAGCGACGCTGGTAATGGAGGCTTTCTGTTCAATGTGTCCCCGTTCTTCTGAAATGATTTGGTCGATTTGTCCGGTCCAAATCTCAGGACGTTCCCTGAATCCTGCGCGTTTATAGTTCTCAACGATAATATCTTTGCCGAAGGCGTGGAGCGTCCGGATTTCGGGTTTTTTATCTGGTTCAGTCTGGTCAATCGGTTTTGACGAAACGAGTCCACGCAAGATGCGGGTCTCCATTTCTTCGACGGCTTTTCTGTTAAAAGCGATAGCGAGAATGTGCGAAGGCGGGATGTTGTGTCTTTGGATAAGGTTCAGAATCCGTGCTGTTACAACGGTGGTTTTTCCACTACCGGGTCCGGCGATAACGATTGCGGGTCCTATAGTATGGTTAACGGCTTTTTTTTGGTTTGTATCAAGTTGCATATTTTTTGAAGGTTAAGTACAAAAACCTCCTAAGGACCGGAGGTTTTCAAGGATCGGTACGCATTGGTTAACAGGGTTTAAAGTATTTCTGAAATTTTTATAAAACCCCAAAGTTTATCAAATTGCGACGTGCTCGAATCGGTTGTTCAACATTTATCTGAAGCACTTCTACTGTTGTCCGCCCGATAGGTGTTTGTCCTTCAATTTTACCAGTTTCCCGATTTAAAAGAAAATGAGCAGTCCAGTTATCGATCCGAGGGTTGAAAAGCCTAACATCCATTCCTGTTAGTGGATCGATCCCTTCTTGACGTGAAGATTTGTGCATGTTGCAGTGTGAACAGGCGAGTGCCAAATTCTTGAGTTCTGTCGGTCCACCTATAGATTCTGGCACAATATGATCGACTTGAAAAGAGACAGGAGAATGTTCCTCTGGATATCGGCAATACTCACACCGTTTATTTGCTCGGCTGACCACATCAGAACGCAACGGATCACTGACACGCATATATCACGCCTTGTTTACGATAAAAGCCGTTTCTCCAATGTTTCGAGATTTCGGATCTGGAGTTCTTGCTCTTCGGCAAGAAGTGCTTCCATTTCTTGTTGTTCCTCTAATTCTAAAGGTTTTTCACCATTCAGTGCCAAGAGTTCTGCCAAACGTTCCTGTTTCTCCCTAGCTAAAGATTTGTACCCGAAACTAACGTGCCCCTTCTTCATCATTTCAGCCACATCGTTCTGTGTACTTAAAACTTCTCCAGTGTCAGCATCAACGATTATTTCTCCGACTTCCATAGGCGGCGCGACGTTAGTGAAGATAGGGACTACCCAAAGCGACGAAACTGTTTCCTTAAGAACAGGTTCTCTTACTGTTAAGCATCTGCCGGCACGCTTCCTTAGGAATGTTGACGCAGCCTCTCGTGCTTCGTACCGCTCGAGTTGAAACAGCACTAATTCTTCAAGAGAGGTTTCAAATGATTTTGCTTGTTGTGTCAATTTTTCGTAGAGGTAATTTGGCAATGAAATTGTTAGCGGACGCATATTAAATCCTCCAGTCATCTCTCTAAGCCTATTGCTTTGTGTAGAGTTTACCATATCTGTAACGATTTCGCAAGCCGAATAGAGTTCCCAGAGGAATAGTCATCAGTCAACCAGTTCACTTCGGCATCCGCCGCACCCACAGCAGCAGTGCCACGTTCATCGCACCGATAAAGCCGAAGACATAGGACTGGATGCCTGCTAATGTATCAAGCGAACGAATGAGGAACGGACAGAGAATCGGTAAACCGAGGGCAAAGCAGGTGTAGAAAGTTAAGAGTTTCGCACCTTTCGCGTCCCAGAAAGTTATCTGCCGCTTTAAAACCTTTATATAAGATTGGTCCCATAACCGAGAGGTCCACTTCCCCTGCATAAATCCTAAACCGACTCCCAAGCCGTAGCCGAAGCTCGACCAGCGTAAGTCAATGCGTACGTCGTATGAGAGAGCAACCACCCAAAGCAGCTGCCCTAACACAGACAAGACGATGAACGCCCAAAACACTGGTAATTTCATATAGAACGGAAGTAGACGACGATATAATTTATTTCCCATGCGATTTGACGTAGTTGACAGCATTTTTGAAGATAGCGAGTCCATCGCCTGCCTCGGAACTGCTGCCACTTGTTCCCACGAGTCGGGTCCAACGCGGGTGATTCCATTTCATTAGAAACCGCTCGGGATGGGGCATTAACCCGAAGATTCTACCTGTTGTATCGCAGACACCGGCAATATCAGCATCGGAGCCATTCGGGTTGTGTGGATATTCGCTTTGCACATACCGAAACACAATCTGATTATTTGATTCTAATTTTTCCAAGACATCTGACGGGGCAGTAAACCGTCCCTCGGCGTGTGCGACAGGGAGATAGATTTCGGCGTTGATACCTTTCGTAAAGACACATGGACTCTCTTGGGTTGCCAAGTCTACCCAGCGGCACTCAAATTTTGCCGAGGTATTCATTGCCAATGTCGCTTGTTGCGTCATTTCTGGCACACCGTTTTTAGAAGAACTCACCCCGGGTAACAGTCCTGTTCGCACAAGCACTTGGAAGCCGTTGCATATACCGAGGATGAGTTTGTCATCAGCGACAAACTTATTCAAAGCGTCTGTCAGTTTGTGTTTCATTTCGACTGCCAAGAGAATACCCGCTGAAATATCGTCGCCGTAGGAGAAACCCCCTGGAATGGCAAGGATTTGATAGTCGGCTAAGTCGATTTTTCCAGAGATGAGATTTTGGATATGTGCTAACGCCGTCTCTGCACCGGCGAGTTGGAACGCTGCATCCGTTTCCACATCGCAGTTCGTCCCAGCTGTTCGTAAGATAAGTACTTTAGGTGTGAGCATTTTTTTGATTAATCTGGCTTACCACCACAAGGGTGCTTGCCACGCAGATTTGAGCGTATCAATTGAAGTGTTAACGATTTGATGTGCCCTGGTGCCGTTGATAACGAAGTCTGGCGTGTCTGTAACGGTGCCAAGGCAGCCTATCGGTACGCCTCTCATCTGGGTTTCGTACGCCTGTTGATGTTCGGGTTCGATCTCTACAAGAAAACGGCTATTTGATTCTGAAAACAGAAGCATGTCGTCAGCAGAGATTTCCTCGCCTGTTGGAATGCTGCCCAGATTCATGGACATTCCGTATCCACCTGAAAATGCCATTTCCGCTGCTGCTACGCCGATACCGCCTTCAGAACAGTCGTGGCAAGAACGCACCAACCCCTTACTGATTGCAGTGCTGAGTCGTTCCATCGTCAGTTTACCTTCATCAGGCCGGACAATGGGGGCATTGTTTCCAATAAATCCGTGGATACCGAAGTAGTGAGATCCGCCCAATTCAGCATAAGTGTTTCCGACAACATAGATAGAGTTACCAGGGGCTTTTACGTCCATCGTGATAGCACGCTGAATGTCGGGCATCACACAGATAGCAGATATAAGCAGCGTCGCTGGAATTGCGCGTTGCTCGCCGGTTGTCGTGTCACTGTATTCGTTGTAAAGACTGTCCTTACCAGAGATAAACGGCGTGCCGTAAGCGGTTGCAATGTCATAACATGCCCGTGCTGCTCGGACTAACTCCCCAAGCCGGTCGGGTTTGTCAGGGTTGCCCCAACAGAAGTTATCCAGGAGTGCCGTCTGCTCAAGGGTTCCACCGACAGCGATGATGTTCCGCAACGCCTCATCAATCGCCCCTGCGGCACTGAGATATGGATCTACGTCGCTATATTTCGGGTTAATCCCGTTGGCAACAATCACACCGTTTCGGCTTCCAATTACCGGCGTGACGACGCACGCATCACTCGGTCCATCGTTCTCCACCCCGACGAGTGGGTTAATAACTATACCCCCTTGCACACCGTGGTCATACTGCCGGATAACAGATTCCTTACTCGCTATATTTGGACTCGCGAGGAGTTGACAGAGGTCGTCTGTATAGTCTTTAGTTTCTTTGTCCCGAGAAGGCATTTCTGGATGTTTGGGTGGATCCCAGACTGCCTGTTTGATGGGTTGTGGTAAGCCGTTGTGCAGGAACTCCATCTCTAAATCCGCAACGATTCTGCCTTCATAAAAGACTTGCAGTCTGTGTGTATCCGTAAAACTGCCGAGAACCGTCGCTTCAACGAGTTCCGACTCACATATCTCTATCAATTCATCTAAATTTTCAGGCGGTACGGCAATGACCATCCGTTCTTGTGCTTCCGAGAGCCAAATCTCCCACGGTGCAAGTCCATCGTATTTCAGAGAGACGCGTTCGAGATGCACTTCCGCACCTATGTGTTCTCCCATCTCACCGACTGCCGAAGAGAAGCCACCGGCACCGCAATCCGTTATTGAGCGATAAAGGTTACGGTCACGTGCCTGTAGCAAGGCATCAACGATCTTCTTTTCCATAATCGGGTTGCCAATCTGCACCACACTGCCGAGATTTTCGGAGGTGTCGTCCAATTCGGCGGAAGAAAACGTAGCACCGTGAATGCCATCCCGACCCGTCTGCCCACCGATAGAGACGACGAGATCACCGGGTTCGACGGATTTCTCGCATCTGTTTCTCGGTATTAGACCGACGTTTCCACAAAAGACGAGCGGGTTTGCGGTATAGCGGGTATCAAATAGAATCGCACCGTTTGCCGTTGGAATGCCCATCCGATTGCCATAGTCTCGGACACCTGCAACGACACCGTTGAATACACGCTTTGGGTGGAGTGTACCTTTCGGGAGCTCCGCATAAGGCGTATCGGGCAGCCCGAAGCAGAAGACATCCGTATTCAGAATAGGCTTTGCACCGAGTCCAGTGCCGAGCGAATCTCGAATCACACCACCGATACCTGTCCCCGCACCGCCGTACGGTTCGATCGCTGAAGGGTGGTTGTGTGTCTCTACCTTGAAAACGAGATTGTAAGTATCGTCGAATTCGATGATACCGGCGTTATCCGAGAAGACAGAGACGCACCACGGCTTTGCGATCTCCTCTGTCGCACGTTGGATAAAAGTCGGAAACAAACCGTCGATTCGCTCTGGTGCCTTTCCCGCTTCAGCGTAGTCGATGATGCTTTTGAAGGTTTTGTGGACGCAGTGTTCCGACCAAGTTTGCGCGATCGTCTCGATTTCGACATCAGTTGGGTTACGTCCTAATCCGTCAAAATGGTGCTGAATCGCGTGCATCTCGTTCAGATTTAGGGACAGTGTTCCTTCTCGACTGATACGCATGAGTTCCGTATCATCGGCATTTAGGATATCTATTTCTTTGACCGTACTGGACATTATCTTCTCCGGTATTTACAAAGTTAAGCCGCAGCTAACAGTTATATTCAACATCCTTAAATGATACTGCTTATTGGAGAGATTTTGCTGCAAATATTGTCAAGCATAATTCTTCGTTAAAGAGTTCATAGACAGGTGTTTTCCCACTCAATTGCTCGCTTTCGTTCAGAATGATACCGACACCTTCGCCGCGTCCTTCTAAAAAATGTCTTCGCTTTACTTGTGTTTCGACATCATCATCTAAAGTAATTTCCGAAAGTAAACGCGCTAAGAGCTCATTACGGGTGGCTTGGTTATAGGGTAATTTTTCAATTGTTACAGTATTTGCTAATGCCCCTGGAGAATATAATTCCAGTCGATCTGCAAACATGAACAAGCGAATTTTTGACTCGCCTTTAGAATAATCTCGATGTACAACAGCATTCACTATTGCTTCAAAAACCGCTCGCATACTGTATTGGGGTTGGTCTATCCTGCCAATTTCCTTACGTGCCGATACCTCGTTATGTTTTTGAACAAATTTAAAGGCATCTATAATCTGTTGATCAAGTGGCCCTCTAAAATCTTTTGCATCAATTTGGTAGTTGGCATCTTTTACTTTGCCGCTATAATAAACGGCTTGAATAAAACTATTATAGAGGAAAGCATCAGGTGTTTCATGACACATCAAAACACCTGCAACAGAAGCATGAATTTCCCGACCTTCTTCAACGAGTAAAGTTCTTTTCAAGAGTAGGTCTTCTATGTCATCTTCAGCGGCATCTTCTGTGATGAATCGGCGATAAAGCACTTCCCTTAATGTTGACTTATGTGTGTTTGGAACTAACTGTTCATCAAATCTGATAATTCTTGCTTGTGAACGACTTTGTAACAATCTCGCCAATTGGTCGGTCGGCATTTCTCGTTTGCTACTTCCCTGGCGAGCAAAATAACCGTTGGGCGTTTTGTGAACAAAAAGGCTCCTCGGCACCTCTATTTTCAGCAGGTTTTTATCATCAATTCGTAATTTCTCTGTGAAAACAGAAACGGCAGGTTCAATGCTGTCTTCGCATATTTCAACAACCATTTTTTCTACACTATCCAGTGCCTGCTGTTCAAGTCCAACGATTTCTCTGTTGTCGTCGATACCGATGAGTATTATCCCCCCTTGGGTATTCGCAAATGCAGCGATCTCGGCGGCAAGACTGTTTCTCTGGGGCATCTCTCTTTTGAATTCAATCGTCGAGTCTTCACCAAGCATAATTTTTTCTATGAGTTCAGTTAGACTATACAGCATGGTTAATCTCCCAGATGAATACGCCTATAACGTTGTTCAAATGCCTTTTCGCCGCCCTCAAGAATGTTGCATATTGATTTTCTAACCTCTTTTTTTTGGATACTTGCAGACTGTTTCACGGAAGTTTGACCCCTCACAAACTCAAGAGGCAAAACCATTTCAGCATCGCCATTAACCACAATATTGGCATTGTGGGTTACAACAATAACTTGTCGTTTGGTTTTTGTTTCTCGCAACTGTCTGACGATCAAGTCGTAAATTAACTCGTTATCCAAATCGTCTTCGGGTTGATCTAAGAGCAGGGGTTCATCTCCATAAGATAGAATAAACGCCAATAGTGCTGCTGCTTTCTCACCAGGTGACCCCCGTTTTATCGGCTGACGATTCGG
>JAJECD010000041.1 GCA_022822215.1 Candidatus Poribacteria bacterium
CTTTAGCTTGCTGCCATCATCGCTGCACGACTGATGAGGTTCTGTGTTAAGGTGACCTTATAGGCGTTATCGTTCAAGGGTTGTGCGTCTTGAATGGCATCGGTACCTGCCTTTTGACTAACCGATTCATTGATCATCTTACCAGTGAGTGCTGCTTCGGCTTCCTTAGAACGCCACGGTGCAGGTGCGACCCCACCGAGTACGACGCTGGCAGTTTTACAGGTTTGTCTGTCCATCTCGAAAACCCCTGCAACACTTGCCAATGCGAAGTCGAATGACCCTTTTTCGCGTACCTTCAAGTAGAAACTTTTCGTGTTCGGTTTCGCCGCTGGCACCGTAACTTCAACAACGATTTCGTTGGGTTCCAGCACGTTCTCACGGAACGGATTTGTTGCAGGCAAGGTGAAAAATTCCTCAAGGGACATGGTTTTCTCACCTGCGGGTCCAACAATTTTCACGGATGCACCTAAAGCAATCAGTGCTGGGGCGAGGTCTGAAGGATGCACAATATAGACCGGGTCACCGCCGAGGATAGCGTGGTATTTACTCAAGCCATCGACGGCGTAGCAGGTATCTCCACCCTTTTTGAGGCAGTCGATGGTTTCGTCGCGGTAATACCAACATCGCGGTCTTTGACAGAGGTTTCCACCGAGTGTGCCGACGTTCCGTATCTGCGGTGTAGCGACAGAAACTGCTGCTTGTGCCAACACAGTATAATGATGTTGGATTGTCGGATGCCGTGCGATGTCGTCGATAGTGGCTAACGCGCCGATTTTCAAGCCGGACGCATCAGTTGTAATACTGTCCATGCCGGGCAATGTCTTGAGGTTAATGAGCGTCTTCGGGGTCTCAACGTGTTCTTTGAGTTCTGTGAGGAGATCTGTGCCACCGGCGATAAGCATGACTTCTCCCCACCCACTTTCACTCAGGAGTGAAGTGACCTGATCGAGACTGGTGGCGTTGATGTAACTAAATTTTTCCATTGGTTAGCTCCTTATGCCTTTTGCTCGGCAAGCGCGGTGAGGATCTTATCCGGAGTTATCGGGAGTTCACGGATTCGGACACCGGTTGCGTTGTAAACAGCGTTGGCGATAGCACCGGGGGTTGGGATACACGGTGGTTCACCTACACCAGAAACTTTCCGGTGTGTATCGAAGATGATCGCTTTAATCTCAGGGATTTCAAGAGTTCCCGGAACTTTGTAGTCCTCAAGGTTCGCGTTGACCATCCGTCCGATCAGAGGGTCCATAATCCGTTCTTCGAGGAGGGCTTGACCTAATCCCATGATGACCCCGCCATTAATTTGGCTTTCCGTAGTCAGACGGTTGATCGCCAATCCGCAATCTTGAACAGCAACAATTTTGATAACTTGGAGGGCACCTGTTCCGGTATCGACTTCGACTTCAGCGAACTGCGTGCCAGCAACACCGCCTTGACGGAGATTTTCATCCCAGGTTCCACCTTCACTGATACTTTCCATACCGAGTTGTCCGGCTGCTTGTTGCCACGTAATCGTTTTGGTTCTGTCAGAAACGACGTAGATAGTTCCAGTCCCGACGCGGAGGTCCTCAATAGGTGCTTCGAGCATCGGAGCGATCCGCTCGAAAAGTTTCTGCTTTGCCGCTGCTGCCGCCGTTTTGATGACGGGTGCGACGGATGGTGTTGTTTGACTGCCGCCGCTACCCCCAGAGGGTAGCCCTGGTGCGCTATCACCAATCTTTATCGTGATGTCGGTTGGCGCGAGTCCCAATTCTTCAGCGACAATAATTGCGATAGCTGTGCGTATCCCCGTCCCGAGGTCCTGCGTCCCTGTGACAGCTTCAACAGTCCCATCGGCGTTGATCGTGACACGTGCTTCCGTGCCGCTGCCGCCACCGCCACCCCACAGACCGCTTCCCATACCGATACCGCGTTTTTTCACACCTGTGCCGGAGCCGGGGACGTTGTTGCGGCGATGCCATCCAATTTCTTGGGCACCGAGCGTGTATTGTGCTTGACGCACTTCGTTTGCATCATTAATCCGTCGGAATTCTAATGGATTCATACCGAGTTTTTCGGCGAGTTCATCCATCAGCGAGTCCATCGCGAATGCGGCTTGTGGATGTCCAGGGGCACGCATCGCGCGTTGGTTGCCAGTATTGATGGCGACGTTTACTTTTTCGGTACGGAGATTTGGGACGTGATAGACGTAGGGTGCTTGGAAACCAGCCCCGCTACTGATACCGCCTGTTCCATGCCCTTTCATATCGTAAGCGATGAGGCGGCCGTCGCGGGTTGCGCCTGCGCGGACATGCTGGGTCATTGAGGGACGGTTGCCAGCGACAAGATGCTCGGCTTTACGGGTGAGCATTAGTTTCACAGCTTTACCGGTCATACGCGCCAACTCAGCGGCGGCACGTCCTTCTACACCGGGACCGAATTTGCTTCCGAATCCCCCGCCCATGTGTTCTGTAATGACGCGGATCTGGTTTGGCGGTAATTCAAAGTATTGTGCCAAATCGTGTCGGGTGTAAAAAACGGCTTGTGTGGATGCCCAAACGGTAAGGTTTTGTTCATCTTCCCATTCGACGACGTGTCCATGTGTTTCCAAGCAGACGTGTGTCTGAACGGGTGTATGGTAGGTTGCTTCTACTTCGACGGCGGCTTCGGCAAATCCTGCTTCAAGGTCGCCATCTTCTCTGATGTTCGGTTCGCTCTGGTTCCCAGTCCAATCGTCTCGGATTTGGGGCGCTCCTGCCGCCATCGCGTCTGCTTCTGTAACGACATAGGGTAGTTCTTCGATATCAACATGAATGCGTCGAATAGCGTCTTTAGCGATGTCGTCGGTTTCCGCTGCGACTGCGACGATCTCTTGTCCTTGATAGCGGAGTTTATTTCCAGTTTCAATAAGTGGTAGCACTGCTTTGACACCGGGCAGTGCTTCTGCTTCGCTTGTATCGACACCCCTAAAGGTTGCGTGTGCGACTTCAGAACGCAAGATGCGTCCGTAAAGCAATCCCGGTCGGTTGATGTCAAAGCTATATTTGGCTTTTCCAGTGACTTTGTCCTTACCAGACAGGCGGGGTATCCGTTTGCCGATAAGGCGCGATTCACTTGCTTCTCTCCATGATGCCATGCGTTTCCTCCTAAAGGTGACCGCTCATTGAGAGCGGCAGACGTTTGCGTCTTGCAAGTCGAGGCTTGCTTTCAAATAGATCCATAGGCTTCACATCTTCTGTGACGCAGTTTTGACAGCATCAAAGATAAATGGATACGTTCCGCAGCGACACGTGTTGCCAGACAAACCGGTTTTGATCTCTTCGAGGGTCGGTTGTTTGTTCTCGTTCAACAATGCTACAGATGAGACGACGAAACCGGGGGTGCAGAATCCGCACATAAGGGCATCGTGTTGGATGAATGCCTCCTGGACCGGGTGTAAGTCGTCTCCATTTGCTAATCCTTCAACGGTTGTTATCTTCTTGCCTTGTGCATCGATTGCAAGCATCATGCAAGTGTAGACCGACTTGCCGTCTACCATAACGGTACATCCACCACATTCACCGCGATCGCAGATAAGCTTAGCACCTGTCAAGTCAACGTTGTTTCCACTTGTGTCGATTCCGTCCCGTAAAACTGTTAAAAGTGTTGTGCGCGCTTCAACTTCAACTTCATACATTTTCTCGTTGATATTGAGTTGAATAGTCGCGGTAGAAATAGCGTCGCCCGCTTGGGCTTCAGCGGCGTTTTCGCTGCCGATCAAGACGCTGGGTACGACGGTCGCGGCAACAGTACCGGTGCCTACACCTTTCAAGAAGCTCCGTCGCGATATCCCTGTACCCTGTTTTTTTTCTTTATTTGACATGCGTTGTCTCCTTCAATCGTTCAAATGTAAAACAAAGGCAAATTGTGTGTTCATACACAATTTAAATTAAAATTATATTCATCGCATTGGTTAGTCAACTTGTTTCTATCAATCTTCTCAGTATACCAAAACTCACTTTTTTTATCAAGAAAAAAACGCATACAGCACGATTCGGTTTCGGTCTTTAGTTACCGGTTGTGAGGTTAGAAATCTGATGTCTTGAAACGATAGTCCATCATCTCAGATTTGGTATGGTTGCAAACTGGGATTCCCAATTTTTGTGAAAATCGCGCGTCATGGCTATAAAAATTGATTGGCAATTTTTCTCAGAATAGGGTATCATATTAACGTCTTCATGCACTCATAAGAGCGATTGCTCGAACGGGAATATTATCAAAGGCGGTTCTGCCTACTAAACTTTAGACAAAAAGGAGCTATCATGGCTGCAAATACGTTTGAGATTACTGACGATACGTTTCAAGGAATGGTGATTACATCGGATACGCCGATTGTTGTTGACTTTTGGGCGGAGTGGTGCGGTCCGTGCAAGATGATTGCACCGATCTTGGAGGAGCTCGCTGAAGAGAATTCGGATACTTTCAAAGTTGGGAAAGTCAATGTTGACGATAACCGCCAGACAGCAATGCAATATGGTGTTCGGAGCATTCCGACGCTTCTCGTGTTCAAAGACGGTAAAGTTGCGGGGCAGATTGTTGGCGCGATGCCTAAAGACGCACTGAAGAAGAAAATCTTAGAAGCACTATAAGCCCCTGACCTCTATACACCTCTGGGAAATGGAAGATTGGAAGATTGGGAGAATGCGTTGTTCTTTTCCACTCTTCCTCTCTTTTTTTAAGTTTGCTATGTTTTGGCAATTCATCTATAACATCTTCGTTGTTCCTGCAATGTTCGTCGGCTTGCACGGCGCGCGGTGTTGCAACCCTAAAATTCAGGAAGGTGTCAAAGGACGGAAGAACGTATTTGGAGAACTGACGAATCAACTCCAGACTGCACGCGATTTAAAGAAAACGGTCTGGTTTCACTTTACCTCTGTGGGTGAATTTGAGCAAGCGAAACCGCTTATTGAAGCGATTTATGCAGAGACTCGGATTGTTTTAACTTTTTTTTCACCTTCCGTTGCCCCGAATGCGCGCTCTTATCCCTACGCCGATGCTGCCGTTTATCTCCCCCTTGATACACCTTGGAACGCTGAACGTTTGCTGCGATTCATTGAACCTGCCTTAATTGTTTTTTCAAAATTCGACATTTGGCCCAATCTCGTCTGGAAAGCCGCGAAACGCGATATTCCGATTGTCGTGGTTGCGGGGACGTTGCACGCCGAATCGAAAAGGCTCTCCCGCTTTGCGAAGCCGTTTTTTCGGAGTGTACACCGGTATATCCGGGTGCATTGTGCGATTTCGGAGTCGGATGCTGCACGTTTTCAGGAGCTCTGCTCGCCAGCACATGAGATTGTCGTCACTGGTGATACCCGCTACGAGCAGGTCTACCGACGTGCAACTGCGGTTGAACCTGACGCTGAATTTTTCCACGGACGAGCGACCTTCAAACGTCCTATTCTCATCGCCGGTAGCACGTATGCGGAAGATGAGAAAGTCTTATTACCGGCTTACCGACTGCTGCGCGAACGTATTCCTAAAGATTTCCCACACCTGATTTTGGTGCCACACGAACCGACTCCTGAACGGGTAAAGGCAATTCGTGGGCATCTGAAACGGGCGGAATTAGCACACTTCTGCTTTTCTGAACTCACGCCTGAAATAGACTTATCGGCAGTGGATGTTCTTATCGTTGACAAGGTGGGACTTCTTGCGCAGTTATATGGGTTGGCGGATGTAGCGTTTGTGGGTGGGAGTTTTCGTGGGAGTGTTCATAACGTAATGGAGCCTGCTGCGATGGCGAAACCTGTTGTTTTTGGTCCGACGATCCAGAACGCGTATGAAGCGTCTTTACTCGTGGATCGAGGTGGTGCGAAACTGGTTCATGACGCGCGACAATTGGCAGACGTAATCCTTGGGTGGCTAACGGACGATGCGGCACGGACGACAGCGGGGAGCATTGGGAAGCGATTGATTGCGGAGAATCTGGGCGCGGTCGCGCGGACTTTAGCGCATTTGCGGAGGTATGTCTGAGGTTATGTAAGTGGTGGTTGGGAAGGCTTAGTACGGATGCCAATAGCAGGGGATTCTTGTCTTAATAACGCTAAAAAATCTTGAGATGCGTATTGGACCAAAGGACTTAGATTTTGTAAGTTCTCTGGGACTCTTACAATAACAACGCTGGATTCTTGCCCATCAATTAACCAAAAAGTTGTAAGGAAATAAGTAGGTATTTCAAGAATCCGAACTAAAGGGTTGGTACCTACTTCTGTGTCAATCCAGCGGATAGCGTCATCAACTGCTTTGGCAAAATCACCTTTTAATATCTGTGTAACGCTCCAATCTGAAGAATCACCGTCAGACACTACAGCACGGACTACACCCTCGGGTTTGCCATCAATCCATATTTGGGAGTGCCAACGAAGTGTATCCTGAGCGAGTTCCAACAGATTATCGTTGCCTGTATTAATCGCATCGGTTGACAAAAACCACACGGGGAATGTTTCTGTTAACGCTGCCGAAGTTTGGCGTTGTGCTACATTGTTATCAAGTGATGGATACAATCTGCCAACCTGTTTGGCAATAGCGTCCAAAGCATCATTTGGTAACGTTTGAACGTGAGCCATTTGTTTACCTCTGAATCTTGATCCAAGTATAGCTCCAATCGCCTTCTCCATACGGAGTTAGCAATTCGGAATAAGCGACAAGCCCAGTAGTCGTAGGGCTGTCCGCTGGATCGTTTACATGCACAAATTCTTCCTTATCCTCAATACGCCATCCCCGTACGATAACCGAATGCCCTGGTTTTTCCCAATCTCTCCAGAAGTATACGACTTCAACCGGACGATCGGCATCAATTTCTGACTGTAACTCGGAAAAAGGCACGGCATCTTCTACAAATTTGCTATGTATATGCTTACGTGAATACAGATTTGAAATATCTCGTGTCTCACATGGACGGTTGCAGTTTGGGCTGGAGGGAACGGAGCAACATTCAGTCCTATTAAAAAGTTCGTTTGCAAATTCGCATTGTTGAGTACCAGGTTCGTTATAATAGCGGATAACCATTTCAGCACAGGCAGCCCAACACCAATTGGATTGCTCTTGTATTATCTGAGGAACATTTATGATTTTCGCATTAGGAGACGGTTCCCGGAAATCGATTGACTTTCCTTTTTTAACTCTTAGGGGCACCTCGTTTTCCTTTCGCAGTAATCAAGAGTTCGCTAAGTTGTGAGCGAAGGCACGTCCGGAGTCCCATTCTTACAAATTAGAGGTATAAAAACATCAGGCAAAATCCAACGCAAATCGTTAGCGGAATTATACTACAAAAAAGCAATTCTTGTCAAAAGTTTTGTTAGCAAATAGATGTGTAAATATTTTGTCGACTGTTTTGGGACTTGATCGTCGGGAACCCTTAATTTGTATAAAACTGACTTTTATTGACATCCTGCCATGTCACAGGATATTGTTTCAGATTTTGAGTCAACCATTTACGTTCATACATTTCTACTTGCTCTGAACGACTGTACCGATGTGCAGGTTTGTTAAATTCACGGTTTGTAATGACTGCAAGTTGGAAGGTTGTTCCATGTTCTTTTTCGTAATACGATTTTGCTGCTAAAACCTCTTCTACAGCCTTACGGTCAGATTTTCCACCTGCTTGTCGATGTTTGGCTTGTATCAGCAGCCCACCAGTTTTGTTTCCGCGCTGGCAAGCAACGACATCCGCGCCTTTGTCCCCCGAATGTGGAGTTAATACAATATAATATCCTTGCTTATCAAAAAGTGCAGCAACAAGTGCCTCGAGGTTCATGTGTTGTCCGAGCAGTCGTTCTTCGCTGAAAAAGAGAGATGCCTCGTCCGTTTTATAGACTATTTTCTCTTGATTTTCTTTGGGTTCTCGCGTAATCAGTGAATTCTGAAACTCATGCCAAACCTCAGCAAGTTCACTATTGCCATTAAACTCGGTTTCGAGACGCGGTAATATTTCCGGTTTAGCAGGTTTTACGTGTTGATTGACTTTGTTAGTCAAATCGCTAATCAATCGGGATCGGTGCCAGGTTTTCCATAGGAAGATTCCCAAATAGATAAGAAAAAATAACAGGATACCGTAAACAAAAATGTCTGAAATTGGATTGAAGTCGCGGGCTGGCCATGGGAGAATTAGTTTTAAAAAATCGCTCATATAATTTGCTCTATTGATTACCCTTTGGTGTTTTCTCTTTTTGATCTGCTGTCTGGTAGCGGATTGTTAGCACAGGACGTAAATTTTCATCGGGTGTTTCTTTTGAGGAGAATATGATCGGTGTGTTCCCGTCTTGCAAAGCAAAAAGATACCCGTAGTTGTAATCTGGATTCGCTACCCAAAAACGGACTGCTTCGGTAAGCAGTTCGCTTTTAAATACAGAGCGTTTCCCTGCGCCGCTAATTTCAGACGTGCCGTCAATCCGATGTGCTACATCCTCAGAACCGTTGTAATCGCTTTCAGTGTCCCCATCTATGCCTGCTAACATCGCTTGCGCCGGGGCTTTGTTCCAAGGGAGATTGCGATGCAATGCGCTGTTATAGGTGAGTTCATTGTCTTCTGCGCGTTCGGAGATGCCTCTGCCCTCTCGCCATGGGAGTAGGACACGACGGAAAAGCACCGTCTGTGCAGCGTCTGTTTCACACTGTTGGACGTGTAGGCTTATCGTTGCTGCTAAAACCTGGGTCGGTTCGCGGATACCCATATCTTCAAAGGCATCGAACAAATCAAAAGCAGCAAAAAAAACGCTACCTGTCGGATCGCAGAAGAGGGTCGGTTCTGCACCAGCGTTGTTGTTTCGGGTCTTTCGATCTTTATTGACAAGGAGCGTTGTATCTTGTCCGCCGCCAGAGAATGTAACAGCGTTGCCTGTGCCGAAGGTGATTTCGTTTACAGCTGGGAGCGTTATTGTTATTTCAGTTTGTGAGTCTTGAAGCGTGAGGCGATAATCTTTTCCTATCTCCAACGGCGTGGTGAGGAGTAGGACTCGGTTCAATCGTTGGTCGAGTAAGACATATTCGAGTTGAACATCTGGTGTGATTTGATAATTAGTGAGGTTTTCGGCAGCGTCTGCTTGCAATTGTCCATCAAATTTTAACTGAATCGCTGTTTGTGAGAGTGGGGCTGCCGCCAGTAGTTTTGGAAAGTCTGCTGAATTGGCGGCTAAGATGGAGCAAAATAGCAGTGATGGAAATATTAGAA
>JAJECD010000191.1 GCA_022822215.1 Candidatus Poribacteria bacterium
CTATTCGACTGTGGGATGCAGATACGGGAAAACTCAGTGGTACACTTAAGGGATCTGAAGACGTTGTAACCCTCGCGTTTTCGCCGGATGGCACAATGCTTGCCAGTAGTGGCAAATGGCCCGACTATCCGATTCGATTATGGGATGTAGCCACGCGTCAACCTCGGGATACGCGCTTTGACAACACGGGTTCCCCTTACGCCATTTCGTTCTCACCCGATGGAAAAACCCTTGTGAGTGGCGGACGGGATAACACAGTTCGATTGTGGGATGTCCAGACTGGAGAACTTAAGAATCGTCTTAAAGGACACCGAGACGATGTTAATGCTGTTATATTTTCCGAAGATGGGGAAATGTTCGCCAGTGGTAGTGACGACGGAACGGTTCGGTTGTGGAATGTTCGCACTGGAGAGACTGTCGTTACGCTGAAAGGAGATACTAAATTCCCAGAAGAAATCCGGGACCTCGCGTTTTCTCCGAATGGTACAACCTTAGCAAGCGCGACAACTGATGAGATTTGGCTGTGGGATATCGACACGAAACAGATTATACGGATTCTCGAAGGGCATACGTGGCAGGTCAGTGCCCTCGCGTTTTCGCCAGATAGCGAGACTATCGCCAGTGCCGGTTGGGATTGGACCCTCAGGTTATGGGATGCCGGGACCGGGAAACTCCGCAAGACGTTTGGGGAACATACAAGTGCTGTCAATACGGTCGCGTTTTCGCCCGATGGGAGAACCCTTGCCAGTGCCAGTTGGGGGTTGATTCGCTTGTGGCATACGAGTGGTGTGCCACTTCGGTTATGGTATGCCCGTACCGGAGAGCACCTCGAAAATTTCATATACCATATTGATTATGTTTGGACCGTTGTATTTTCGCCGGACAGTAAACACCTTGCAAGCGGCGGTAACGACAGTCGGCTCCGATTGTGGGAGGCGAACACTGGAAACCATATTGCGACGCTGAGAGGCGGTGGAGATGCCGTGGCATTTTCGCCGGATGGAAAACTAATCGCAAGCGAGTATGGGGGAGACGGCATCATCTCGACAATAGGCTTGTGGGATGTCTACAGCGGTGAACTTCATCACGTTCTCAATGGACATTACAGTCCATTGACTGGCATGGCATTTTCGCCAGACGGTAAAACACTTGTGAGCGCGAGTCGAGATTCCGAGATTGTTTTGTGGGATATCCCTACGCTCCAACGCCGTCTGAGTATTACAACACAACACACAAAAGCTGTCTGTTCTGTCGCATTTTCCCCTGATGGTGAAACACTTGCGAGCGGTAGTTTCGATCGGACGCTTCGATTATGGGACCCACATACCGGGGAACGTAAGGCGGCGTTGCAGTATCCAGATGCAGTTACCGCTGTTGCGTTTTCCCCTGATGGCAGAAGCCTTGCTGTCGCATGGGGCGAGTGGATAAACAATCAAATACAACTGTTAGATACAGAGACACTCCAACCCATTGAGACCTTGGTGGGGCATACAGAAGATGTTACCGCTGTTGCGTTTTCCCCTGATGGCAGAAGCCTTGTTAGTAGTAGTTGTGATGGTACGATTCTCCTATGGGAAATGCCGGATGACGCAGCACCGCAAGATGTCAACGGCGATGGGAGTGTAAATATTGAAGATTTAAGGTTCATTGCTGCTCGCCTTGGACATGTTGGGAAAGGACATACGGCGGATGTTAACGATGATGGGATTATCAGTATTCTTGATCTTGTTATGGTTGCAGGTGCGCTGGAGTAAGATGGGATTCAAAAAAGAGAGGCGCGCTCGAAAGGCGCGCCTACGGAAAGATGTCGGACTGTGAGATATTATTCGTTAATATAATCCGAGCGTAACTCAAATGTGTGGTTCACCCAACTACCGGCGCGGACATCAAGTTCAGTCTCAATTGCCATTATAGCTTCCAGTTCCTCGTAGGCAGTAGCATCCGCTTGGCTCGCAAACCCAAATTCGACAAGTCGGTGTGGATTTTCGCCGTTATAGTTGTCGTAAGAGGCTACCGCTTTCAGCTGCTCGGGGAAAACCAACGCATCAGAAACAGAGGCGACCCACTCAAGATACGCTTGTTTTCCACCAAGGGGATATTCAACGAAAATAATGCCTTTAATCGGCCAATCATCTTTCTCTGTTTTCGAGTAGTCGGAACGCTCAATGAATGTATGTGCGCTCACTCGGGAGGCGTGGTTGGGGAGGTCTTCAAAAACGGCAGCGATCTCTGGATGGTTCATATAGGTCATCGCATCGACGAAACTGTCAAATTCAAACTCAACGAACCGATGTGGACTGACTTCCTCGGTATTGTCATAGGATCTTATCCGATTGACCTCTTCAGGGGCTTGCAGCGTTGGTGCGACGGAAGCTATCCATGCAAGATAAATATCCTTACCACCTTCCGGGTAGTCGACTAACCAGACTAATTTCACTGGTGTTGTTTCCATATCCATCATAGCCTCATCCATCGTAGCATCTGCGGGTGTGACATCCAACACACTTCTTTGTGCCCTATCGCACCCTACCAAAGCAACCAACGCGATGAGAATTATCAGGGACAGGTTTGCTAATCTCGAAATCATAATTTTTCCTCCTTTTGAAAAAATAAATTAAAAATTTGCTTAAGACTCCCAAATCGGTTCCGAAGTGTTCGCTCGGAAGTTCACCGTCCGAGCGAGAACAAACAGAAGGTCCGAAAGTCTGTTTAAACTCCGAAGTATTTCTGGGTTGACTTCGGTTTCACGTGCAAGTCGAACGACGCACCGTTCGCTTCGGCGGCATACGACGCGCGCGATGTGTAAAATAGCACCGGCGGGACAGCCACCGGGTAAAATAAAATTCCTGAGAGGCGGAAGTGCCTCTGAAAGCGTATCTATCGCAGCTTCCATCTCTGTTGTGAAATCCTCTGATATTCGCATTTCAGCAGATTTCGTATGTGTCAGAGGTGTTGCCAAATCCGCACCAACTGCGAAGAGGTGATTTTGGACGCGAGCCAGTAACACTGAAAGGTCAGAATCGCCAATCAACGTCTGTACATAACCGATATAGGCGTTCAGTTCGTCAACTGTGCCGATCGCCTCAAATTGTGGCGCGTCTTTTCCTAATCTCGCTCCGCCGTACAGCGCGGTTTCTCCAGTATCACCGAATTTAGTATAGATTTTCATATCCTTTTATTATATACTTTGTGGAAAAAGGAGTCAATCCAAATATGAAAATTTCAGGACAATCTATGGCACGTTTTGGCTTGCAAGTTTCGCCAAAAGTTGAAAAAGTTAACGTTGTCGATCTGCGCGTGCCGACCTCAGACACACTCCTCGGTTCTGATCCGTTTCACAAAAAACCGAACTATTCTGCAGTGCTAACGACACTGGAGACGGACACAGGGCATCGCGGCATTTCAGGCGCTTTCACTGCCGGGGCTGGCAATGATTGGATTGCTTACGGGGTTAAAGACCTCGCAGAACTCGTTGTCGGGATGGAGATGGACACGTTTGTCGCTGACCCAGGGGAATTCCACAGATTGCTCGTTGACCATCACCAATTGCGTTGGCTTGCAGATGGTGTCAACCGGATGGCGATCGGGAGCGTCGTCAACGCGGTGTGGGACCTCTGGGCGAAACTGGTGAATAAACCGCTCTGGAAACTCCTCGTCGATTTACCACCGGAGAAGATTGTACAGTCTATTGATTGGCGGTATTTACGAGATGCGTTGACACCTGACGAAGCGGCGGAGATACTCGACAAACACGGGGATGGTCGCGAAGCCCGCGAACAGATGCTTCGTGTGCAGGGACCGAAGGCTTATTCCACTGCAGGATGGCTCGGTTTAACGGACGAACAGATCATCGAGACGGTGAATCAAGTGAAAGCGGCGGGGCTCGACTGCTTCAAGATGAAGGTCGGTCAAGATCTCGAATTTGACAAAAAACGACTCGCCTTCATCCGCGAGGCAATCGGTCCCGAAGCGCGCTTGATGCTCGATGCCAATCAGATTTGGGGTGTTGATGAAGCCATCGCTTATATGGAAGAATTAGCGGATTTTAACCCGACATGGATTGAAGAACCGACAGCGCGCGATGATGTCCTCGGCTTTGTGAAAATTTCACGTGCTTTAGAGAAACACGGTATCGGTGTCGCAACAGGCGAACAGGTGCCGTCCCCTGTTATCTTCAAGCAATTAATCACGAGTGGCGCGATCCAATACTGTCAGATTGATGCGACGCGGCTCGGAGGGGTCAACGATGTATTAGGGGTTATCTTAATGGCAGCAAAGTATGATATACCTGTCTGTCCGCACGGGGGCGGCATCGGTTTATGCAACATGATTCAGCACTACGCGATATGGGATCAAATCTGTGTTGCGGCGCATTCGGATACACAGGTCGTTGAATACCTCAATTTCCTCCAGAAGGACGTTTTCCTACATCCGATCCAAGTACGCAACGGTGCCTATGTTACACCAACGGTTCCAGGTTGGGGACTTGAGATGTACCCGAACTTCGTTGAGGAACACATCTATCCGACAGGTGTCGTCTGGCAGGGGAGAGAGGCGTCTGGTGGAATAACGTTTCTGGCGTAACTGTCTTAGCCAATTTCTTTTTATAGTGGATCCCATAATTAATTGCACATTCGGTGGGCATCGGGCTGGGGGACCCAGCCCCTACGGAGGCACAGGCTAACAGCCTATGCTACAAGTGTAAACTTATTTTCGGATTTTACTATAATTAAAATGGTAGACGAGGTTTATAACCTCTTAAAATGGTAGGCGAGGTTTGTAACCTCGCCGGTCCGCTTGTAAGAGAGCAAATCACGACTTCGCGCCTGCTGCACGCTCTTTAAACGCCGCTGCCCCTACTGTAATCCATCCGCCGACACCCGTCATTAAAAACCGTACGCCTGCCTTGACATACTTTTCAACAGTCGCATCGGTCGTCAAAGTGCCAGCGACCCGTCCCGCTTCTTGGATACGAGCAAGGGCAGCATCAAGTGTATTCTGGACATCTGGATGCGTGAGGTTCCCGATATGCCCCATAGATGTCGCTAAATCTGACGGCGCAACGAAGAATACATCAACGTGATCGACGGTGAGAATTTCGTCAAGGTTATTGACTGCTACAATATCTTCAATCAGAACCATAACGAGTGTTTGTGCGTTGGCTTCTTCAAAATAGGTATCGACACCGTAGCCTTGGCGACTGGTGAACATACCGCGGTGACCGATGGGTGCAAACTTCGCACCATCCACGACGTTTTGTGCTTCTGCCTTCGTGTTAACGTGCGGAACACAAATACCCATTGAACCGCAATCCAGTGTCCGATAGATGAGCCCTTGGTCGTTCCGATTGACACGTGTGATAGAGGTCATACCCCAGAGGTCGCACGCACGCGTCAGGTCCCCAATGCGTGATGCATCGACAGCACCGTGTTCACCTTCCAACCAGACACCGTCGAATCCGTTGGGACCGAAAATATCTATATCATCGGCACTCGTTAGTCCTGAAATAACGTAGGCGAGGTCGCCAGCTGCTAACTTCTCTTTAACTCGATTCGGTCTTATTTCCATAAATTTCTCCCGTTAAATTGTTATCTTCTGTAGAAGGGATTTCCGAATCCCGACTTCTGATTCTCTTAGATGTAAAGCGTATCAAGAATCTCTAAAATTGTCCATAAAAAAGCAAAGTGCGCACTTGAAAAGCACGCACTTTACATTCATATCCGTAGTAGTGATTTTATTATTGTCTATCCGCTGGCACTGGTGCGCAGTAAATGGACCCCCATCGCACCGTTCAATAACGGGAGTGCTGCATCCAAGAGAATCCAAACCAAGGATCGGGTGCCATGGTCGACTCCGGTAAAGTCTTGACCGATATCGCTGATGCCGAACCAGTTCCAAAGGAAGATGATCGCTGCAAACATGAATCCATAGAAGAGTGTGTTCGCTGCTATGAATTCTTGAACGCTTGCGTCCGCACCGGCACGCCGCATGCGAATGTAGCCGAATATCACCCCTAATATTATGGAAATCAGGGAGAGTGGATTGATATAGTCCCAGGTGGAGCTATACGGACTATCTATGGTGGAAGTGTGGTAAATTGGTTCGAGTACTGTTTGGATAGCGATTATCGCCGCGATGACGATAAGCACAACGCCTATAATTCGCTTGAGGGTCTCCATGATTTTCTCCTTAGCCCTGAGTGGGTGTAGTTAAATCTTGTCCCAAGAAACGAAATTGACGATAGCATTGTTATCACGCGTTACAGAAAAATTTACCAGATGTACGCGTATTATACAGTTTCTAACATTTTAAGTCAAAATTTAAGAAGTGTTGACGTTTTCGGTGTGATGTGGTATTCTTAATGCTAACATTTCGTTCTGCTTCAACCTATGTATAAAAAATATTAGTGTCTACACAGATGTGTCCCGTTATCAAGAAAATGATGAAAACTTTCAAGTTCGCACTAATTTTAATTATTCTGACTGTAGGAGGGATTTGCAACCCCGACTCTTATAGCGACGCTTTTATCTACCACTGGGAAATAGATGAAACCCCAGAAGGCAGTGAAAGTGCAACCGTAATCGAACCTGTAGAAGTGACGTTGTTGGATGAACCTATACAGGTCGTATCCCATAGTGCATCCTTAGCGTTACTGCGAAAGTATTCTGTACATCTTGGCACTGAATGGAACGCGAGGCGTGCCTATAGGTTACTTCAAACTTTTGAATCTATACCGCAAGAGACAAATAACCCTTATGAGGAAAGCCCCACGGTGGAATCTTCTATATGGAGACTCAGTAACCGACACATTCAAGGGGACATCACCGTCGAATACCAAGGCGGCCAACGAGTTGTTACTATTGCTCAGACGGTGTTTACTTATGCGCAGCCGCTGTTAGCTGAAATTGAAGGTGTACGAGGCAGGTATTTCTCTAAACGCCTCCATCGTGCAGTGGTCCGCTTTGTTACCGATAGCGGTGCAGATAGATACGCCCTTGAGCGGATATTACGAGAACGCTACGCCATCAGTATAAACATTCCAGATTATAGCCAACTCACACGACACACAACCGGAGAACATGCCGGACGTTTTTCTGGATTCAAAAACGAAGAACTGATAGCATTGATCTCCATGCTTGAAGAATTCCCGATAGGTATGATCAAGACTCCGGGGCTCAACTATTTTGTTCGTCGGTTAGATGGTACACCGCATCCGCTTTATCCGAGTGCCCCTGCAGTCGCCTGGCCCACTGCAGGCTATATTGAGTTTATGGAATCTGCTTTTAAGGAACAAGGTCTCGATTATATCCATCGCCTGATTCTTCACGAAAAAGCACACTTTTTATGGCATCATCTCTTTGATGCACAACTCAAACAGGACTGGATCGAGCTCGGCGGTTGGTTTGAGAATCCCGACGATCGAGACGGTTGGTCAACGACAAAACAGGTCGAGTTTGTTTCTGCTTATGCCCACGGCATCAATCCGAATGAAGATATGGCAGAAAGTATCAGTTATTACATTGTAAATCCTGACAAACTTCGTTCGCGTTCACCTGCGAAATATGAATTTATTCAAAATCGGATTATGCACGGTACACGCTATGTCTCACAGATTCGTGAAGATTTAACGTTTGAGGTTTACAACCTATACCCGGACTATGTATATCCAGGACGAATCGTACGGATTGATATAAAGGTTGAAGGTGAACCAGAAGAAGATAAACGCATAACAGTTGAGATTGAAATTCACGGCGAAAGTGAATTAGATGCTGCCCAAAGTGCTTATATCCGTGTTTTTAGTAACAAAGGCACTTTTTTTGACCTTGCCTGGATGACTCTGGTTGATGCAAATGGACAGCAGGTTGCTGCTGGACATATTTTACGTGGACAAGCGACATTATCAAAATATGCAGCAGATGGCTATTGGAACCCTGACCAGATCCGAATCTGGGATGCCCAGGGGAATGAGAGACTTGCATCCCAAACCGATTATGGCTGGCAACTCCATATTGACAACCCGCTCGCGGATTGTGAGCCACCGGTTTATGTTAAAAACTCGATGACCCTTTCACTGTCGAAAGCCACTACACCTGATGGTAAACCTTATCAGATCGTTACAGCAAGTTGGGAGGTCATAGAAAAGACAGGTATACAATTCGTTTATGCGGCTTTAAATGATGATTTAAGGGAGACACATTCAATATATAGACAGTCTGAATATGGGGGTTATGATAGCAAGTTGGATAGAGTCGTTGTGAAATTCAAGTTCCCTGAGTATATGCCAAGTGGTCTTTACAGTCTTAACAATATTACTATGTCAGATATTGCCTTGAATGAATCCAGTGTCTATTTCACAAATGATGGTACAGATGAAGCACCAAAAACTATTAAGATAAAAACAAATACCCCGGACCTTGAACCGCCTGTTTTGGATGTCAACCGTATTACTATTAAAGCTGAGCCTACGATACCAGAAGCACCCAATGGTGAAACAATTGTTGATATTTCCTTTAGGATTAAAGACAACATTAGCGGCTATGAAATAAGTAGCCTGAATTTAAGAGACCCTCAAGGGGTTATGCACCATTTTTATCACTATCCAGATGGATATGGAGGGTTGTATTTTAATGGCAACCCCACACTTTTTAAGGAATACCACCAGAGGATAGTCCTACCTATAGGCAGTGCCCCTGGGATATGGGGACTTGCCGAGATGACAGTATTTGATAAAGCAGGAAACACACAACGACATGACTTCACCGAAATTGTCCGTTTTGAGGTAGGAGAGGAACCTGTCTATACCCAATACGATGTAAATCAAGATGGCAAAGTGGACAATACTGATTTGGGTCTGATAGCAGCAGCCTTAGGAGAGAATCCACCTATCAATCCGCGGGTAGATGTTGATGGGAGTGGAACTGTTGATGGCAATGACTTGCTACTCGTGATAGAAAATTTTGACGAATCATCAGATGCTGCCCCGTCGGCTATTACGGTTAAAATTATTGGGCTCAGTCGAGATCAGATTCAAGCACAGATTGACTTGTTACTCTCAACGAATAACAACTCACTTGCAATGCAACGGACATTGACATTCCTTTACAACCTCTTAGCATC
Organism: Candidatus Poribacteria bacterium; assembly: GCA_022822215.1. GTDB lineage: Bacteria > Poribacteria > WGA-4E > WGA-4E > WGA-3G > WGA-3G. The sequence goes on from JAJECD010000191.1 coordinate 9,118, forward strand.
GGTATCTCCCGACAATACACAACTGCTCGCTAATTATCCGAATCCCTGCAATCCAGAGACGTGGATACCCTACCAACTCGCAACCAGCAGCGATGTACAGATTACCATCTATGACGTGAAAGGCATCGTGGTTCGCAATTTGGAATTAGGACATCAGTCGGCGGGTTTCTATACGGGTAGAAGCCGTGCGGCGTATTGGAATGGTCGCAACGGTTTAGGGGAGCAGGTCGCCAGTGGAGTCTATTTCTATCAGCTGCAAGCAGACGAGATTTCACCTATGCGGAAGATGGTCATTTTGAAGTAAAATTTGAATAGACATCAGAGCGCAAAATCAGGTATAATACGTAAATGGCACAATATGATATTAGTGCGAAGTATCTATTGCTTGAACACGCCAAAGTCCTCATTGAATACTTCCTTGGCAGACAAGGCATAGAAATCTTAGAACATCTAAATACCGATCAACCCACATTCAAAACACATCGTGGAGATAGCACAACAAGAGTCCGTATTGAAGGCGAAGAAGCGATAGTCCACCTGGAAGTGCAATCTGGCAATAGCCCCAAACCGATGTGGGCGCGATTAGCAGCGTATTGCGGATTTCTCATCAGTGAATTTCAGATGCCGGTTTATTGCATTGTTTTGTATCTCGGACCCACCGCGGGACGGAACGACCCCGGCTACTATGCGTATGAAACCGCAGAGTTCCGTTATTTAATCCAATATAAAGTGATCAGACTTGCGGAGATAGAGGGTCAGGCTGTATTGGAGACACAGGCACCTATGCTACTGCCATTCACACCGCTGATGAAACCGCCGACCGATGTAAGTGCGGAGCAATGGTTAAAAAGATGCGTTACCGCCGCTGAGATGGCACCGGTTGAGAAATCCGTTCGCGATGACTTGGTTGCGATCCTTGGCATCTTCAGTGCTTTAGCTTATGATGAAGCCCTCGTGAATCAATTAATAAAGGAGGAGATTGTGCAAGAATCTACATTTTTTCAACACCACCTTGAAAGAGCGACAAAACGTCTGGAAGCAGAAACAGAACGCCGCACGCAAGAGGCACTCGAACAAGGTCTCGAACAAGGTCTCGAACAAGGACTTGAACAAGGACTTGAACAAGGTCTCGAACAAGGGGCAAAAAAAGGGGCAATTGAGGTTATCCTGTCATTTTTGGCTGCAAGATTCCAACCCAGAGCTGTGTATGCCTTAAAACCATTACTTGAAAATATTGACGATTTGGAACACCTCAAGCAGTTGGGAAGTGCAGCAGCAGCGTCACAGAGCCTTGAAGCATTTTTGCAGACCTTGGGGGCACGAACAAACGCACAGAACGGAACGGATACCCCCTAAAGTTTCGTTATATACCATTACGACTTACGCACTGCCTCTTACCTCCCCTCTGATAAGGTGCGGTGAATGCCCTAAGGCATTCATACCGTTGATTCTTTAAGGGGTTAAAAGATGAAAAAATACCGATTTTTGCCTCCAAAGGTCTGATATTTGGTCATTTTGCGTAAGTCCTGAGTAATTACGGGATATACTATAAGTCTTGGTTAACGTCTGCATTCTATTATAGGAAAGGAGCATAAAACACTTGAAAAACAAAAACCTTTATCTTTTTCTTTTACTTTTCGTTCCAATTTTTTATCTGCCAGACACCTTTGCCCAAGGTTTTACACAATTGGGCTTGCCCGAAGGTGCTACAGCTCGCCTTGGAAGAGGAGGCATAGTAACGTCTGTGGCATATTCTCCAGATGGTAAGACGCTCGCCAGCGGGAGTTCCGGTCGGGTAGATTTATGGGATGCTGAGACCGGAGAACACAAGTTAACTCTTACCGATGGTGGTCGTTCAGTTGCATATTCTCCAGATGGTCGCACCCTTTCAAGTGGAGGAACTTTGTGGGATGCGGAAACTTGGCACCGCAAGTTGACGCTTTCTGGGTTTTCAGGCTATGTTGATTCGGTTGTATACTCTCCAGATGGTCGCACCTTAGCAGGCGGTGGTTCCAATGGGATTCGTTTATGGGATGCGGAAACAGGACTTCTACCGAACTATCCCAATCCCTTCAACCCAGAAACGTGGATCCCTTACCAATTAGCCACCAGCAGCGATGTGCAGATTACGATTTATGACATGAAAGGCACTGTCGTTCGCAATCTGGCATTAGGTCATCAATCCGGGGGCTTTTATACCGGTCGAAGTCGTGCAGCGTATTGGGATGGCCGTAACGGTTTAGGGGAACGCGTTGCGAGTGGAGTCTATTTCTATCAACTGCAAGCAGATGATATTTCAACCATGCGCAAGATGGTTATTTTGAAGTAAAGCTTAAGTGGACATCCCGACGGAAGATTAGGTATAATACCTATATGGCACAATACGATATCAGCACGAAATACCTGTTGCTTGAACATCCGAAAGTACTCAAGGAGGAGATTGTGCAAGAATCTACTTTTTTTCAACACCACCTTGAAAGAGCAACAAAACGCCTTGAAGCGGAGACAGAACACCGCACGCAAGAGGCACTTGAACAAGGACTTGAACAAGGCAAAGCACAAGGACTTGAACAGGGCATGCGGGAAAGCACTATTGAAAGCATCATTGATGTTCTGGAGGTGCGATTCCAGCCCAGTGTCGCACAAGCCTTAAAGCCAGCACTTGAGAGAGTTACCGATCTGCGGCAGCTCAGGCAGTTACTGCGCACAGCGGCACAGGTCCAAACCCTTGAAGCGTTTACGCAATCTTTAATGGCAAACGGCAATTAATTAATACCAATCCTTAAATGTGAGTATCGTGCATTTGCCCTATTTCGTGCCGTTGGATACCAGACTTGCCCGAATTTGTGCAGTGATCCTCAGCATCTCGCAAAGAATCCTACCAATGTAGTCTTGTGCAGACTGGCACAAAATTTGCTAACATCACAACAAAAGGAGTTTTCAAATGGAAACCGAACAGAAATATCGTGCTGCCCCCCCTGGATTTACGACGGATCAGTGGGAAACCTTTAACAAAGATGGTATTATCTTTATTGAGGATGCCATCTCCGATGAAGATATTCAGACCTATATTGACGCAATCGACCGAGCCGCTGCTAACAATCCGAAGTATACACCCGGCGGCTATCTCGGCATGCAAAACATCGTCGAACGCGACCCTGTTTTTGCAAGCTTAATCGACCATGAGCGGCATGTCGGGTATGCGTATGATCTTTTCGGCGAACTCCTCAAGCTTCACATAAGCCAATTTTTCCTGAGACCGCCCGGTGGCAAACAGTACAATCAGTGGCACCCCGATGGCGCGCGTGCGTTGCCTTATGGTGTGTTCTCACCTCATCTTCCCTTACAAATCAAGGTCGGATATTGGTTAACCGATCTGCCGAGACCGAAGATGGGCAACCTCGTTGTTTTACCCGGCAGTCATCGGCATCAGTACATGGAGGGTTACGATACCCATGAGAGTGTTCCTGGAGAAATGATTGTCTGTCCCCGTAAAGGGACAATGACAGTGATGCACTCGAGTATCTGGCATCGCGTAGAGCCGAATGAAAGCGATGTCGTACGTTACAATATCTTCATGGCTTATTGTCCGTCATGGCTGACCCCCGCAGATCGCTTTCACTCTTCACCAGAGTGGCTGGAGACGCTCAACCGTGAACAACGGATTATCATGCGCAGTTACAACAACGCGTATCACAACGCCAAACCACCGGCGTCCGAGTTCCCGCTCTTCCTTGAACGCGACACGAGGATTGAAAAAGATACAGACACGTATCATGAACACGTCGAACTGCATCGCCGTAAACGGTTGACGATGCATGAAAGGCTCTCCCAAAACTTATAGCGAGCATCAACATTGACATTGACTGAGTTTCAAAAGTTTGTAGCTTGAAACGAAGTGGAAAGCGGTTCTACGGCGTGGCACTTCCAACGTCCAATCTATCTTATCGAACCGCAAGGAAAGTTAAAAGTATGAAAACCTTATTCCTCAAAGACATGCGGTACCGCCAAGCGAGAGTTGTGCTAACAGCACTCGGTATTACCGTGCTGATTTCACTCATCTTGTTATTAGGCGGTATCATGAACGGTATGCGTATCCAAGCGCGACAGTACGTCGAATCGACAGGGGCAGACCTGTGGATTTCCGCTGAAGGTTCCGGCGGTGCTTTTATCGGATTCTCCCTCGTCGTTGAGGAATACATGGCGTTCCTGAATGCGGGGCAAGGTTTAGTGCCAGATTCTGCTTCACCCTTAATTTTTGCGCAAGCGCGCCCGAATGTGCGAGGGAAATCCACCAAGGCGATTGTTGTCGGCTACAAACTCGGAAAACTCGGCGGACCCAAACGAGCCATTGAGGGTAGAATGTTTACCCCCAGCAATTTTGAGGACTATAGACCCGAAGATCCAGTCCCTTATGAGGTGGTTGTTGATGAGAAAATGGGGTTGGAGATTGGGGAACAGATTACCCTCGGTGATGAGAAAGTGCGGGTCGTCGGAAAAACGGAAAGTTTGATGTTCGTTTTGGACACGCCGCTCCTCTTTATGGATGTCCGCATTGCCCAAAAACTCTTACTCGGTAACACACCACATGTTAACATGATGGTCGCCAAAGTCAGTGAGAACTTTCCTGTTCCAGAGGTTTCAACGCAGTACGATGAATTTGAGACGATTGAAACGCGCACCTTAAAACAGACAGTCGGAAATATTATTGAGTACTATGTCGATGAACCGATGAAAGCCGTGCAATTCTTGCGGGTAATGCTCTGGTTAGCGGCAGGTATTCTTGTCGGGATGATTACGTATGTAACCATGCTTGAGAAAACGCAGGAAATCGGTGTGTTGAAAGCGATCGGGGCTGCGAATCGTTATGTCATGGCACTCCTGCTAAAACAGGTAGCACTGATGTCCGCTGTCGGTGTGATACTTGGGCTTATTTTGTCTTATGTCTTTGCGGCGGCGGCACCAATTTTCGTTGCGATTCATTTTGTGGAATCCGTCATCGTTGCGTGTATCAGTTTTGCCGTCTGTTGTGGGAGCGGTTATTTGGCGGCACGCAAGGCAATCACGGTGGATCCGATGATTGCGTTCCGCGGTGAAATCTAACTTTATTAACTATTAAATCTGGGCTGCTGCGTCCGATGTCCTTGCAGGCTTCTAATTGTGAATAAGCCATTCATGACTTAAAACAGGTTTTTTTACCCAAAAAAGGCGCATAGAGTATGACAGCAATCGTAGAAGGAAACGGCTTAACCAAACGCTTCGGCACAGGCGACGCAACCGTCGTCGCTGTAGATGCCGTTGATGTCGCTATTCAAGAGAGCGAATTGGTCATGATTATGGGAGATAGCGGGTGTGGGAAGACAACGCTCATCAGTCTTCTCGGCTGTATTTTAACGCCCGATGCCGGTCAGATCCGCATTGAGGGTGAGGCGATTGACCCAGCAGCACAAGATATGAGCGTAATCCGCCGCGAGAAGATTGGGTTCGTGTTTCAGTTGTTCCATCTGCTCCCCTATCTCACTGCCCTTGAGAACGTTATGATAGCGATGGACCTTGCTCAGACAAAAACCGACGCGGCAGAGGATCGGGCAATGGAACTCCTGACGCAGGTCGGCTTAAGCGAACGGTTTCACCATCGTCCCGCCCAACTTTCCGGTGGTGAGAAACAACGCGTCTCTTTTGCCCGGGCACTCGCCAACCGACCGAAGGTCATCTTTGCCGATGAACCGACCGCCAACTTAGACAGTCGCCAGAGTGATAATTTAATGAGCCTGATCCAGGAGCTGCGTCAGGAACACCAAACGACTGTCGCGATTGTGACCCACCACGAAGGGTTGAAGAAGAGTGCTGATCGTATTATCCAGATGAGAGATGGAAGGATTTTTGGTGAATGAGCGGACTTAGTTTTTTTTCAAATGCGGAGATACAGAAATACCTCTCGATTTCCGCAACAATTGCAATTTTATCTTTTTTCCTTATTCTACCTATTACTGCTCAAGATGAATCACGATCTGGACCCGCCGAGGAAGATAGAGCCCTAAACGAAATAGGACAATCTGATTTTCTAAGCGGGTTGTACGGCGGGGGTCTAACCTTTATTGATGGTGATGCCTACATTCAGTTGCAGCTTCAGCCAGATATACCGCTTGGGAAAGTCGGTATCGGGTTAGATTTGATTTTGCTCTATAATCCTTATGCAGAGGGCACAGAACCGCAGCTCCTCGCCGAAGATGGTGAATCCTGGGACAGCCCGAGTACGTGGTTAAGACTCATCCGTTACGTCCGCTACGGTCGTCCTTATGATCCGTTCTACGTTCGCTTCGGGGAGTTGGATTACCTGACAATCGGGCACGGCTCGATTATGTCTGGTTATTCTAACTACGATCGGCGGGGATTACGCCTGAATTTCAGGGATTCTAAAAACCGTTCCGGTGTCGAAACAATGCTCAATGACATCGGGAGTCCCTCTATTTTCGGGGGGCGCGCATTCCTGCGTCCGTTCCAACGGGAAGAGAATAACAACTTTCTGACGCGATTTGAAATCGGGGTTACCTATCTCACCGACATCAACCCGAATTTGCGGGCGGAAGGCGAGGAACCCTTGAGCGCGATTGGGCTTGATGTCGGGTTCCCTCTCTTTGAAACGAGTACATTTCGGTTGGATCTCTACGATGATATCGCCTTTCTCAACACTTTGTCCGATACAACTGAATCGGAATCAGAGACTCGTGCTGTGGAAGGCAGCGGCACGACAGCGAACCTCGCGTGGGGAAATGCTGTCGGTATAGGCTTCGCTTTTACGCAGGCAATCTTCAAAATTGAATACCGCATCTTCGGAGATGGATACATCCCTTCCGTGTTCGACTATACGTATGAATCGGCGAAATCGCTGTCGCCAGAGCCGAATATGCCACAGTTTTTGGGGGTGGAGGCAGCTACGGAACCGAGACGCGGTTTTTACTCACAACTTATCTGGCAGCCACTGCCACAAATCCACTGCCTTGGTACACTTGAGGATTATACGAATATTGAACCCAAACTCTATGTCGGAACGACTGTGTCGAAATTAGTGCCACGTCTCTCACTGCGAGCGTTCTATACAAAACGGGATATAGGTGCGGGAGGCGAGACGAATTTCTTCGGGGACCTTTTCGATCTCGATGAGAAGTCGGCGTTCAGTGTGGAAGCCCGTTATGCAGTCTTTCCACCCGTTGAAACGATTGTCCTACGTGAGTACCGATTCAGGCGTGTTGAAACTGCGGCAGGTGTCTCTCAATTTGAACCTATCCATAAGACGTCATTCATAGTAGGCATTAGCACAGATTTTTAACGATTGTGTCTGGGCGGTGTTTCCGTTGTCAACACCCGGGGAATGCCTCACGGCATTCATACCGTTGATTTTCTAAAATTGGTAAGAAAGGCTTTTTAGATTTATAGTAGATTCTGTAATTATTTATACACTTAGCATTGGTGCGGTTAGGAATGCACATCGCATTTGGTCGAGTACGCCGCAAAACCGCACCTACCGGGCCTGGGCCAAAAGTGTGTATTTATTTTTGGAATTTACTATAAAATCCTTTTTTCACAATTAGAAGATTGTATGCTCACTGCGGAGTAAATCGACGCAGCAGGTCAGATTTAATCGTTTAAAGTATCTACTTTGACTTCCTCATCTTCAACAACTACAGGGTACGTTCTGACACGGAGGCGTGGGTCGGTTTGACATTCTCCCGTTTTTGTATCATAAGCATAACCGTGAACAGGACACACAGCAATGCCGTTCCGAATTCTGCCTCTACCGAGAGAACCGAGCGCATGTGGACAGGTGTTGTCCACGGCACAGAATTTACCGTTTTCGTTGAAGATAGCAATTCGCCTTCCGTTGACCGTAAACGCTTTTCCGCGGCCTTCACGGATGGCTGACGTTTTCGTGACCGTTGTGTAATCTGACATTGTTTCACTCCTTGACGCTTCCCAGGGTAATTCCTTGCACAAATTCACGCTGCATCGCTAAAAACAGAATAACAATCGGCATCAATGAAAGCAGTGTTCCCGCCATCAGCATACCGTAGTCTTGGCGATAGATGCCGACAAGATTCGCTAAGCCAATCGGTAGTGTATACTTCGCTTCATCGCGTAAAATGATAAGGGGCCAGAGGTAGCCGTTCCACGATCCCAAGAAAGAATAGATGGTTAAGGCACCGAGTGCTGGTTTGATAATGGGTAGCACAACCCGGTAGTAGATACCGAACTCGGAACAGCCGTCAATGCGTGCTGCATCCAACAATTCCGATGGAATCGTGACAATGAATTGGCGCATCAGAAATACCCCGAACGCGCCGACCGAAAATGGGATAATGATCGCTTTGTAACTGTTGAGCCAGCCAATATCATACATCAATCCGAATAGCGGCACAAGCAGGACCTGAAAAGGCACCATCATTGAGGCAAGAAGGATACCAAACAGGATTTTTTGACCCCGAAATTGATACTTCGCAAACGCATAACCACCGAGAGAACAGAAAAACAGCGTCAATAGCGTTGAAGCCGTGGCGATAAAAACGCTGTTGATGAAATACTGGTTGTATGGCACCGTCTTCCACAAATTTCGGTAGTTTGAGGTAAACTTATCCCACACAATCGATAGGTAGCCGGGCTGATGAATCGTTAATTGCAGGAGCAGTTGTGTTCCTACGCCTGTTTCTACAGCGGAAGGCGTTGTGAGGTCCGTTTCTATTTGTTCCATTGTGATGTGTGCGGATTCCAGTTCGCCGGGAGTGCCGTGCAATCGCCATACCGTATCTTTCCACAAGGCACTCTCCAAAATGAAAGGACGGGTTGGTTGATACGTCACGCTGTGGGCGTTACCGGCAGATTGTAGCACGGACACGCTTAAATCGAGATGGTGATACGAGGCATCACCACGAATGGGCAGGATAATCCGCCGAATCTGTTCGACTGGAATGGGTGAGGAGATGGTCGTTGTCATGCGGACGGTTTTGTCATCTCGGAATTCGTAGGATATATTCGCTGCAGTCTGCGGATCGGCAGATATGCGGAGGCGCGTGCCTGTTTCTGCTTCCCACTCGGTCCCTTCAACCGATGGACGATTGAAGTCGAGGTCTTCTATCTGGAGTGCTCCGACGGCAACTTCTCTATACACCGAACTCCAGATTGTGTCAACCGCTTCTGGAATAATCGCTTCTTCCACCGCCTCAATGATTGAAGGTGTTGTACCACCCCAAACTTCGTCCGGTAGTCCCGCTACCAGTTGTTGCCATAACCCTTCAACTGCTTCTCTTTGTAATTCCTCAGATGCGACGTAATTGGAAAGTTGAGGGTTTGCCGCGAGGTGTACTTGCGCCTGCTGCCAAACAATCTGTGTGAGTTCTGGTGCTAACGTCTGCCACGCCGTTTCGTCAACTGCTTTTGGTTTCTCTATTTTCCGATAAGCATTTTCGAGAATATAAGGCGATGACGCGACGCGCGGCGGTAGACTCGGAAACCATTGAATCGGAACCGAGAATATCTCATTTGCGGTCTTAAAAGAGGACGTCAACAACCAGAGCATCGGTATCATTGTGCAGAAAGCTGCACTTACCAAAAGAAGGTAACCAACGCCTCTGAAAATTTTTATTTTAACCTGTCGGTTTTTATGCTTTTCATTCATTACTGTAAACCTAATTCGGAGAGTTGCACTGTGCGTGCGCGTTGAATGTCGTCTTGATATTTGAAGACGCATCCAAGCGTTTCCGTAACAACCTCTGCATCAAGTTGTGCCTTGCCGAGTGCGATGAGTGCCAATGCCCAATCCAGCGTCTCCGCGACCCCCGGTTTCTTGTAGTAATCCCCTTGCCGCCAGAGCTGCATAATTTGACACAACTGCTCCGCGAGGTGTTCGTCAATATCCGGCAGCTTCGTCTGAACGATCGCCAGCTCTTTCTCAATAGTCGGGTAATCAATCCATTGGTAAAGGCAGCGGCGTTTGAGTGCTTCGTGGACCTCTCGCGTCCGGTTTGAGGTGAGCACAACGTGCGGAATGTATTTCGCTCGGATAGTGCCGATTTCGGGGATCGTAATCTGAAAATCGGACAAGACTTCAAGTAGGAACGCCTCAAATTCACTGTCGCTCCGATCTACCTCGTCAATGAGTAAGACCGGTGGAACATCATCGTCGCTCTGAATGGCTTCCAGCAAGGGACGTTTCAGCAGAAACGCTTCACTGAACAGATCCGTTCCGATGTCTTCTTTATCACGTCCTTGTGCTTCATCAATACGGAGCTGTAAAATTTGCCGTGTATAGTTCCATTCATACAACGCGCTGTTGGCATCCAAGCCTTCATAGCATTGCAATCGGATGAGTTTGGCGTTTGTTGCGTCCGCAAGAACTTTGGCGACTTCTGTTTTACCGACCCCCGGCTCGCCTTCGAGAAAGATAGGCTTTTTGAGATGGTGTGCGAGGTAAAGAGTTGTCGCCAAACCCTTATCTGCGATATACGCATGTTTTGCACATGCGGTTTGAACATTTTCGATAGATGTGAACATTTTTTAAATGGTCGGCCTTCGCGCTGCCCTCCACTTCGTTTCGGGCAAGTTTCCGATCTGTTCCAACCCATTGGGAATCTGTAAGGTTAGAAAACCGTCGTACTCCCTGCTTACACTTTGAATTGTCAATATTACTATGCAGGCTACCGTCACAGTACCCGTCTGCCTTTTAACACATCATTCAAACAGTTGTGCCACGGAACAAGTAAACCCTGACACGACATCCTCACCTGTCAACATGGCTTCACGCGTAAGGGTTTCAATGTCGCTTTCAGAGCGATATACCGTCACCGTTTTGGACACAGGGTCAAGGACCCAGACGAGGCGAGTCCCTGCGGCCAGATAGTCGAGTGCCTTACGGACAACCCGCGAGTGAACATCTGATGGTGACACCACCTCAATCGCCAGATCGGGCGGGATCGGGAACGTTGCGTCTTCGTCTACATCCAGGCGGTCGGTTGAAACGAACGCCACATCCGGCTTCATCATACGGTCACCAACTTGAAATATCGTCTCTGCTGTATACAATTCCCCCAACCCATTTTCATAGACGTACCGATCCAAATGTCGAATGATGCTGATACTAATCTTACCATGTCTTCTCGTCGCTGGCGACATCGGTATTAATTCTCCCTTTGCGTATTCATATCCTGGGACATCGTTCTCAAGAAATTCCGCCGGTGTCATCGTCGTGGGGATCGGCAGGTGCCTTTCTGGCGGTGATTTCAGGACTAATACACCGTCAATATATTCATATCCTGGGACATCGTTCTCAAGAAATTCCTCCAATGTCGCCGTGGTGGGTATTGACTCGGGAATTTCTGAGGCGTTTTTGTGAGGTGCTTTCATGTTTTTATCCCTCCCTAATATGTTTACGAGGCAATCTTTCATTTCTCCTGCAGGGCGCGTTTGTAATCTTCTGGGTAATCAATATCCCGCAACACCCAATCCGTATCTACGGTCACATAGTGAATATCGTCGTTGTATGTCTTGAAAAGCGTTCGCACGCCACCGCTTTCTGCGTCTAAGGCAAGGATTTCACGGGCATATCGTTGGTGAAAGACAACCGGATGTCCGCGTTTGTAGTTATAGCTGGGGAGCGCAATTCCCTTGTCTGTTTGAACATAGGCATCGACGACCTGATTAATTAACGCAGTGGTAATAAAGGGTTGATCTACGAGCATCAACGCAAACGCCTCGCTCTGTTCCAGTGCCTTTATACCCGCCTGTGCCGAGGTTAGCATCCCTTCACGATAGTTAGGATTAAGGACGATTCTGACCGGACGCGTCCGCAGTTTTTCCTGAATCTCGGCTGCGCGGTGTCCGACGACGACGATAACCTCATCAAACTTAGCACCGAGCATGTTGTCCACTACGGTTTCAACGATAGTGCTTTCTCCAAACCGAAGGAGCTGCTTCGGTTCTCCCATTCGAGAGGAGAGTCCGGCTGCAAGGAGGATTCCAGATATGAAAGGAGACGATTTCTGAGTCATGTTTAATACCGAATACCGAAAGTCTCATATTCTCCAGTGAAAGCGCGTGCGTCGATTTCAATCGAATCGACTCTTGCGTAACGCGGTCCCTTTTTTACTAACGCAACTAACGCATCTAACTGCGCCTTATCACCCTCCGCGACAATCTCAACTTTACCGTTTGGTAGGTTCTTCGCATAACCGTTAACACCGAGTTGTTTCGCGTTAAGCTGCGTAAAATTACGGAAGCCTACACCTTGCACCTTGCCACTGATGAGCACGTACAACTGCATTTTCTGGTTGACCTCAATCGTAAGTGTGATAGGTGTGCCAAGTTCCGGGAGCAAGGCATCATTTTTTTTATAGATATTCTCCTCTGACGATTCAGGAAGCGGGTTCTGGAAGAGTGCGCTCGCATCGAACACCCGCAAAGCGACGATATCATTACTCATAAATGCTTGCGGCATCATCGCATCTTCGTCTTCACTGTCCAAGTCTGGCACAATACGTGAGCCGGAGTAGATCCAAGCGACCGGTTGCAGCGGCTTTTGGGTTTTGACGTTGAGAACAAGTTCTTCGGCGCGCACTTTTTTCCCCGTATCAGAAGAGTTGCCGTCTTTCCACGCAACGGACATAATAAACGCAGTACCCGTTGGCGGTGTCGGTGCATCTTTTTCTGCGTCGTAGCCGGGCGGTGTGCCGACTTCAACGCCGAGTTTACTGAGAGCGTCGTATATTTCCTTCGTTGTCGCATCGACAACAATGATACTTTCATATTCCTTGCCATCGCGTCCGCAGACGAGGTATTCAACCGCGCCTCTTAAATGTGAGTCGTATTCACCGAGTGCTTTAGAAATTTCGCCAGTTAAGACGAGTTGTTTTTCTTTTTCCATTACCTTGAGATGTCCATCACCCCATCCGATGCTGGGCAGCGCAACAAGGCAAACGGTTAAACAGATTTTGATCCCCACCTTCCAAATATAGAATTTCACCTTCTGCATGAAAACCCTCCTTTTTTTTCGCGAATAGCGGTTAGCCAATAGCCAATAGCAATGCGCGAACTACTAACAGCAAACTGCTAACAACCGACAACCCTTAAAAAGTATACCGCAAACCGTTAAAAATTTCCACATCATGTTTTCGGATAGTGGTCGGAGGTTCGCTATCGTATCGGAAATTGACTCGCAACGGAAACGCCAATTTTGTTGTCAAACGGAAAGTCACGCTTCCCTCAAAGAGAATACGATAGTCTTGAAAACGCCGCACGTGGAATTGATAATACCCCGTTGCGCCGGTCGTGATCCGTTCATCTAACCGCCATGTCCAGTTGATATAGTTTGTTGCGCGAACGATGCGGGTTGTGATTTCGCCGAGTGTTTTGTCATTAATACGTTCATGCTCCCACATGGCACCGACACCGAGATAAACCTTAAATCTGGAATTGGGTGAATATAATCCAAACCTCGCACCGCCACCTGCTAAATTCCGGTCGTTCAATAAAATGGATTCGTTGAATTGTTTCTGAATGAACGATTCGACAAAGAGGTGCTGCGTTAGACGCCGTATAATTCGCGCATGCGCCATGCCTTTATTTATAAAGAACTCACCGCTTCTTCTACCTTCTTGGAGGCTTCCGAAGACAAAACCGTGATAGGTTTTTGACAGGTAATCTGATCGAAATCGGGTCCGCGCCGTGAGCAGGTCTGTGTTTCCCGTGCGATAGGTCAAATCCATCGTGATGCTGTTATACCAACCCGGTTCCAGCTGCATCTGTTTTGTCGTTTCATCCGTAAAAATATTAACTTGCGCTGCGAGGGGGAAACAGAAGGTAAGACATAAGACAAAACAAGTACCCAGAATCTGTCTGTATCTGTCCTGATCGGCAGTGTCGTTAGCAAGGTACATTTGGTTTTCTATAATTGCAAGGCGTGCCATTGTGGAGGAAATTAAAAAAATAACTTGCCTATTTTTGATATATCTGATACACTATTCAAACCAGTTTGGGTGGCACTGCGAAGCATGCCGACAAGGTATGTCTGCCACCCTCCGACCTTCGCAGGGGGATAAATCAACTGGCACTGGAACACCCGATGAAAAAGATACTCGTTCTCTCGATACTCTTCTGTGCAATCGCGATGCCAACTCTTGGGGAGTTGACAGATGCGGATCTTGATAAAATTCGCTTGATTGTCAATGATTCCGAAAAGCGTGTTAAAGAGGAAGTCAAAGCAGAGATCGCTATAACCCACACAAAAATAGACGGTTTAGACACTCGGTTGCGAAACGTCGAAACGGACATTGCAAAGTTGCGTGGACACCGGATCGCTCTTTCGGCAATAAAAGACTGGGGCGTAGTTCTCTGCGCTTTAGGTGCTTTGATTGTATCAATCATTGCTTTACGGAAAAAGCAGCCCACCCGCCCACAGAACGCACAGGATGTCCCCAAAGCAGTGTCTGAATAAGAAAGCAAACGATGCAACGAATCCTCATAGATACCGACCCAGGTGTAGACGACGCTTATGCGATTTTCCTCGCCATGCGTTCGCCTGAATTGTGTGTAGAAGCGATAACGACTGTCTGCGGAAATGTTCCGGTCGAACAGGCAACGCAAAACCTGCTCACTATTCTCGGATCGCTTGACTTAGATGAATTTCCCCTTATTGCCCAAGGCGAAGCAGCGCCCCTTGTAAAATCTCTCGTAACAGCCGCACACGTCCACGGTGATGACGGATTGGGCAATACCAGTCATCTGCGAGATACCGATGGCAATCCACGCTACTCCCCCGCGAATACCACACTCTCATCACTGTCAGGAGTTGATCTCATTCTCGAGGCAGCCTCACAGTATCCCGATGAGTTAATCATCGTAGCACTCGGTCCGCTGACGAACCTTGCAAAAGCGATCCGTAAAGATGCTGCTAAGATGCGAAGGCTTCGGAAAATAATCGTGATGGGTGGTGCTTTTGAGGACTACGGTAACGTTACAACGACAGCGGAATTCAACATCTTCGTCGATCCGCATGCTGCCCAAGAAGTCTTCCAATTCGACGTGCCTGTTCATATCTTTCCACTTGACGCAACACACCAAGTTATTCTGACGGGTGAACGCTTACGCGCTGAAATTGAAGGGCGAGACGATAATATTTCTCGCTTTCTCTGGGATGCGACACAAACCTGCATGGAATTCTATCGTCAACACGTCGGGTTCTGGGGATTTCATATCCACGATGCTCTCCCCATTGCCGCGTTAACATCCCCAGACTATTTTGAGAGTGTTGATGCGTCGGTACAGGTCGAAACCGAAGGCGATTTGACGAACGGTATGACGGTTGCCGATTTACGTCCTGAACGCCAACCTCACAATCCAAATGCACAAGTCTGCGTGAAGGTAGCTGCCGAGGCGTTTTTGGATAGGTTTTTCGAGAGGCTTCGCTAAAACGTGTTTATTCCACCGAGCGGGTGATTCGGAATATAGCGGAGATCGTTGTAGGGATCACGCTGGAGCATCAGCGGCACTTCCAGTTTCGGGAGTTTCAAGTCCGCGAATTTGACCCGTTGTGCATCTGTGAGTTCTAAGGCGACCTCTTCAATGAGTTTATTGATTTCATGCATGAAGATCTCGCGTTGCCTCAGAAACTTGCGTGCCTCATCCCGGAAGGCATTGAGTTCCCGTCGGGTTCGCATGTCCGTGAAGCCGCTTTCATATCGATCGTAATACCGATTTGTGAGACCGGCGCGAAACACCTGATAATCCGCCTCTAACTGCTTCTTCTCAAAGTCGTAATCATCAACAATATCGCGAATCAGTTTCAATTTCGGCTGGATGGTCTGCTGTTGGACCGTTGTGAGTTGAAGTACGGTTGTACTTTTGGGGACATCCAGTAATTTGGTGCCGCCACATGCTTGCAACAGACCACAGAGGAGTAGAATGAGGAACATCTTGACGTTTCTCATAATCAGTTCTCCATTTATTCGGATATACACTTACGAGGCACCCTCACCCGGCCACGCCTTGACCATATCTTCCCATTGCTGAGTGCCAGCATCGCCTAAATCGTAAAAATATCCATATTTCAGTTTAAGATATGCGATATAAGGTTTAATGGACAGGGGACTCCCCGTTGCGCGTTCAACGATTTCGGGTGCCGTGTACTTTGACCCGTGTTGGTAAAGGTTCTCTTTCAACCAATTGTGAAGCGTCCTGAACTGACCTTTCCTCTTAATTTCCGTAGGGATTTCCGGGTGTGCTTTAAAGGCAGAGACGTAAAATTGCGAGGCTAAGATATTGCCGAGTGTGTACCCTTGAAATCCGCCACCGATGAGGCTATAATACCAGTGTACATCTTGCAAAACACCGTCCTTGTCATCTGGTGGCACGATGCCGAAATCGGCTTCAAAGCGTTCACGCCACGCGTTACGGAGGTCTCGGATCTCAAGTTTACCTTCTAACAGTGCCAATTCAAGATCAAAGCGCAGCATAACGTGGAGGTTATATGTCACCTCGTCGGCATTTGTGCGGATGAGAGAGCATTCTACTTTGTTAATGGCGCGATTGAATGTATCCCGCGACACATCACCGAGTTGTTCAGGAAAAACGCTTTGGAGTTTTGGATAGTAATAATACCAAAACCCACGACTCCGCCCAACCAGATTCTCCCAGAGTCTCGACTGACTTTCGTGGACGCCGGAGGAGGTGCCACGGGCGAGCGGTGACCCTTCAAAATCCATGCGGATGCCTTGCTCATACAGCGCGTGTCCCGTCTCATGGAGCGTGCTGAACAACGCATCACCGAGAAAATTTTCCTTTGTTCGCGTCGTAATCCTAACATCGCCGAGTGAGAACTTCGTCATAAATGGATGGTGCGTCTTATCTTGCCGTCCACGATTCATATCGTAACCGAACTGCTTCGCAACTTCTAATCCAAATTCGAGTTGTTTTTCTTCTGGAAAGTATTGGTGCAAACACGAATCATCGGCGGGTTCCTGTGATGTGATGGCGGCAACAATTGGAACGAGTTCTGCCCGGAGTTCGGCGAAGATACGACTCACTTCTGTCGCTTTCATCCCGTACTCGCTCGCTTCGATGAGTGGGTCTGCGATATGATCGTAGCCCGGAAAGAAATTTGCTGCCTGCCGACTATAATCCAGCGTTTTTTCCAAGTACGGGCGGACCCGCGCAAAGTCGTTTGCCGGACGCGCCTCGGTCCACACCTGAAAAGATTCCGCAGAGTGATTTGCCACCTCGGCTGTGAATTCTGCAGGTATTTTAATGGCGCGTTCATATTTTCGGCGTGTAACGCGGATCAGACTCGCTTCGTCGGAATCGTAGGAGAGACTTTTTTCGTAAGATTCAAGGGCATCAAGCAATTTCCCGATGGCGGGGTCTGTAAATTTTTCGTGTGACAAACGACTGAGCGTTGCCATTTGACGACCTCTCGCTGCGGCACCGCCGGGGGGCATATAGGTGGATTGGTCCCAATGGAGCAATCCCGCAGCGGACGATATATCGTTCACCTCAAGCAGCCGGGTTTTAAGTTCCTGAAATTTTGCTTCCACAATGTTCTCCTCGCTTGTAATTTAATATTATGTGAGTCTGGTACAGATAATATAGCACGATTCGCCTCTGAAAACCAAGTAAAAACCGACAGCCATTCTGCTGACAGTCTTGTGGAACGCCTTTCCTTTTTCCGACGATGATAACAAATTACAAAAATTTTGAATTTTGTCTTATTTTCGTAACAATTAAATGCTATAATTTACGGTAAAATCAAGCAAGGAAGGCAAATTGATGCGGATGAATAGTCGGTTCAGTTATCTTATCATAAAAATCATTCTCGTTTTGGCGTATGGTTTTGTTATCAGCAGTTGTTCGCCGAAAGATAGCGAAAGTGTGGCGAGTAAAGCGGCTTCTCATGTCACCATCAAGAACAAAGGCTCGGATACAATGGTGAATCTCGCGCAGGCGTGGGCAGAAATGTACACAGGGGTCACCAGCAGTGCATCCGTAGAGGTATCGGGTGGCGGTTCTGGGACAGGTGTTGCTGCACTCATCAACGGCACCGTAGACATTGCTAACTGCAGTCGCCAAATTAAACCCAAAGAGTTGGAACTTGCAACGCAAAATACAGGCAAAGCCCCTCAGGAATTTATTGTCGGGTACGATGCCCTTGCGGTTTATGTCCATCATGATACACCCATTGATAAGATTACAATCCCACAGCTCGCGGAAATCTATGGTGAAAACGGCACGATAAAAGAGTGGCGCCATCTCGGTATCACGCATACTGCCTGTCCAAGCGACAAAATTATTCGCATCAGTCGGCAATCTAATTCGGGGACGTATTTCTATTTCCGAGAGGCACTTCTTGGGACAGATCGCGACTTTCGTATCGGTTCGTTGGATTTGCACGGCTCTAAAGATGTGGTGGAAGTTATTGGAAGAACGCCCTGCGCGATTGGCTACAGCGGTATGGGGTATGCCACCTCACATGTCAAAATGTTAGAAATCGCTACGACCTCCGATGCACCTTACTATGCCCCGACCCTTAAAAATGTCCTCGCGAAAACCTATCCTATCGCCCGTCCGCTTTACATGTACGCCTTGGGTGAACCGACAGGCGCAATTAAAGCATATCTCGACTGGATTTTGTCTGCCGAAGGTCAAAAAATTGTCGAAAAACTCGGTTTCGTCCCATTAGAAAGTAACTAAAAATATATGAACATTCTACGCAAAAAAAGCACAGCGAACCTGCCGTTTTCCGAAACAGCAATTGAACTGTTTATTCGCTTATGTGGTATTAGTTCTATTCTCTTTGTATTCGGTATCTTTTTCTTTGTATTTCGCGAAGGGGCAGGCTTCCTTTTCAACGGTTTAGACGTGAAGGAGTTTCTGACAAGTGTAGAATGGCAACCGACCTCACTCAATAATAAAAGATATGGGGCGTTCGCACTGATAGTTGGCACTTTTAGCGTCACGATCTTGGCGATGTGTCTCGCCGTTCCGTTTGGACTCGGCGCAGCGGTCTTTGTATCAGAATTCTGTAGCCCGAAGTTCAGAGAGACTTTCAAGATTATCATCGAGCTGCTCGCTGCGATCCCGTCGGTTGTGTGGGGGTTCATTGGATTGACGTTGATGAACCAATTGATTATTGTTGTCTTTAAAGCACCCATCGGTTTAACGATGCTCAACGGGGGCATTATGTTGGCGTTGATGAGTGTCCCGATCATCGTTTCTATAGCGGAGGATGCCCTAAAAGCCGTACCAGATTCGTATCGCGAGGCAGCGGAGGCACTCGGCGCAACCCGATGGCAGGTGGTTTACCGTGTGCTTCTCCCTGCGGCAAAAAACGGACTATTGGCAGCTGTCTTGCTCGGTGCCGCACGTTCTATCGGTGAAACAATGGCGGTCCTAATGGCAACCGGACACTCCGTTAACATTCCGTCGGGTCCGCTTTCTTGGATTCGCACGCTAACCGCGACAATCGCCGCAGAACTCGGGGAAGTCGCCAGAGGCGATGAACATTACCAAGTCCTCTTTATCATCGGTATTCTCCTCTTTACTATCACATTTGTCGTGAACCTCATCGCTGATTTGGTTATCAAAGGCATCCGTCAAGAGTAATACCTTGTGAAACAGAAAGGCATTTTAAGGATAATACGGAGATATGAACACTGACATACAGGTATCGCCACAAGAGATGTTTACGGAAACACCGATTGACCGGCAAAAACGGCGTATAGAAGGCATAATGCGGGTTTTCCTGCTTGTAATAACAAGTATGATGATTCTCCCGTTGCTTCTTATTATCGGCTATCTCCTTTATAAGGCGCTGCCGGTCCTCTCTTTTGAATTTCTGTTTACGAACCCGAAAGACAACATGCGTGCCGGTGGACTCTGGGCACCCTTCCTTGGAACGATCTATTTAGTGGTTGTATCTCTATTGGTGTCTGCCCCGATCGGTGTATTCGCTGCTGTGTATCTCAACGAGTATGCCCGTGAGAATTGGTTTACACGGATCACAAATTTGGCTGTTGTGAATCTGGCTGGCGTGCCGAGTATTGTACATGCCCTGTTCGGGGTCGGTGCATTTGTCCTCTTTGCCGGTTTAGGTGAATCTATACTCGCAGCGTCATTGACGCTTGCAATCATGACGCTGCCGGTGATTATCGCCAGTACAACGGAGGCACTTAAAGCCGTGCCGATGTCCTTTCGGGAGGCGTGCTGGAATCTGGGAGCGACACGCTGGCAAACAATTCGCCGTATTGTGCTACCCAACTCGATTAGCGGTATCCTGACGGGTGTGATTCTACAGGTATCGCGCGCAGCGGGTGAAACGGCACCTATCATGTTCACCGGTGCGGTTTTCTATAAGGCTATTGCAGAAGGAAACCTTTTCGCCTATAATATAATGGAACAGTGTATGGCACTCTCCCTACATCTTTTTACAATTTCAACACAGGTGCCAGATGTTACCGAGGGAATTCCGTACGGGACTGCAATAGTGCTTGTCGCCACTGTTTTACTCGTCAACGCCGCATCAATTGCGCTAAGGGTTTATCTCCGAACTCGAAAGAAATGGTAAAAGGGTTGTCAGTTATCGGTTATCGGTTTTCAGTTAAGAGGAACTGACAACTGCTAACTATAAAAACATGAATAAAGAAAGACTACGATCCCTTGTTGAAGGGAGTGCATTTACCGCCGTCATCCAGTTTCTGATTCTTGCATCCGCTGTCGTTTTTGTGCTTGAATCTGATAGAGATGTGTGGGGATTAGCCGAGTATGCAACGCATTTTCTTATTTTAGACTGGTTGTTTTTTGTTTTATTTTCAGCAGAATATGTACTCCGGGTCTACATTGAGCCCAGAAAACGGGATTTCATTTTCAGTTTCTATGGTATAATTGATTTGCTCGCAATTTTACCGTCTCTGTTCCTTCTACCTGGATTTCGTGTGCTACGCGTTCTCCGATTCTTGCGGATTTTCAGAATCTTCAAGGCGACGCGTTTTATTCTTGCAGTGGATCGGCTCGCATCAGCACTCCGTGGTATCCAGCAAGAACTCTTAGCACTCGCTATTTTATCGTTGATGCTCGTTTATCTCGCTGCATGCGGGATACACTACTTTGAAAGAGATGTCCAACCTGAGGCGTTCGGGACTATTATCGATTCGATGTGGTGGGCTGTCGTGACCTTGACGACTGTCGGTTATGGAGATGTCTATCCAGAAACAGGAGGTGGAAAGGTTTTCACTGCGCTCGTTACCCTTATTGGCGTAGGGCTTATCGCGATTCCTTCTGGATTGTTGGCATCGGCTTTGACTGAGGCGCGCGTGGAACGCGAAATAGCAGAAGAAATAGTGGAGGAAATTAAAGAAGAAATAACAGAGGAAACGAAAAAAGAAAGTTAATCTACGGAAAACAGGAATATAAAAAGTGGATAAAACATAATGAACACGAATAGCGATAGGCGTTCACACACGGCACCTATCATTGAAATCAATGACCTAACGGTCCGGTACGGCGATAAGCCCGCGCTGAACGGAATCTCTTTTGATGTGTATAAAAATGAGATTCTCGGTATCATCGGCCCCGCGCAGTCGGGTAAGACTACGCTCTTGAAGGTTATCAACAGAACGCTGGAATTTACGGCAGGAACGACCGTAGAAGGTTCTGTCAAACTCGATGGCGTAGATGTCAACACTGTTGGTGATGTTTATGGCTTGCGTCGAAAGATCGGTATGGTGTTGCCGTTGCCGGTAGGACTACCCCTTTCAATATACGATAACGTCGCTTTCGCACCACGGACAGCAGGCGTTCGGGCAAAATCAGAATTAGACGAAATCGTTGAGCGGTGTCTACAGCAAGCTGCGCTCTGGGATGAAGTAAAAGATAGGTTGAATACGCTGGGGACGAAGCTCTCAGGTGGACAACAACAACGCCTTACAATCGCTCGGGCGCTTTCGCATCAACCGGAGATCCTCTGTCTTGATGAGTTTTCGATTGCCGTTGATCCTATTACAACGATGCGTATTGAAGATGTCCTGAAAGAGTTACGTGCGGAAATGACGATTCTTCTGGTTACCAACCTTGTTCAACAGGCGAAACGGTTAGCAAACCGCACGGCTTTTATGCTCAATGGCGATCTCGTTGAGATTGATACAACCGATGTAATTTTTTCTGACAGCCCGGGAAGTCAAGCCACTTACGATTACGTCAACGGCACTTTTGGATAAAAATGGATCCGCAAAATATGCCCCTAAATTATAGCATTGAAACTGAAAATCTCAGTCTCTGGTACGGTGATTTTCAAGCACTCATTGATGTCAACGTCAGGATACCCGATGGTCAGATAACTTCTCTGATTGGGCCTTCTGGCTGTGGGAAATCGACGCTCCTTCGCTGTTTTAATCGGGTCAACGAGCGTTACGGCAACGTTACGACCAAGGGGAAAATTGAGGTGCTCGGAAAAAATATCTACGATTCCGATGTCTCTTTACCAGAACTCCGAAAAGCCGTTGGGATGGTGTTCCAACGCCCGAATCCATTGCCGATCTCGGTGTATGAGAATATCTTGTTCGGTTTGCGGATTCACTCGCCAATGGGCAGCCTCACGCGGACAGAATGCGACGAGATCGTTGAGGAGGCACTGACCTCCGTTTTCCTCTGGGAGGACCTAAAGGATAGATTGAAGGTCCGCGCAACATCACTCCAGCTTGAACAGCAACAGAAACTCTGTATTGCGCGGCTATTACCGCTTAAGCCAAAAATTATCCTCATGGATGAGCCGTGCTCCGCATTGGATGCCAAAGGAACGCTCGCTGTTGAAGAACTTATGGAAGCACTTGCAGGAACGTACACGTTCTTAATTGTAACGCATAATATGGCACAAGCGCGACGCGTGAGTAAAGAGTGTATCTTCATGCTCCTTGGTGAACTTATTGAACATAGAGAGACACAAGCCCTTTTCCAGACACCAGAACACCCAAAAACTGCAGACTATGTGCAAATGCGGTATGGATAGCCACGACAGCCAACACCATGAATTCCTTAATGAGCCGTCCGAATCCGAAACAAAAATTCGCTTTGCAGAGTATCGCACTCCTTACGCTTGGGGTGGTATCCGTTCTGGTATGGAATGTTCTGAAAAAGACCTATCTGTCTGATGTACAGGTATTATCGGTAGCACGCGTATCCGATCCGTTACCGAACCTGTTTGGGGACATCTATTTTTTCTTATCAATCAGTTTCCTTGGCGTTTTGCTGGGTATTACATGTGCCTTTTACTTGGAAGAGTGGTTACCAGAAACAAATTGGGTTCGATGTTTGATTGAGGGGCAAGTCAGTATTTTAAGCGGTGTGCCTTCGCTTTTGTATGGGCTTTTGGTCGTTACAGTCTTCTTGCCTTATAGTGGTGCCTTCCAGAGAACGCAAGGATTTCCGCCTGCTGGGGACCTGAATACAGCTTCACTACAGGTGTCGTCTTTTCAAGGCGATACGACGCTATTCTACATTGCCGTATTAACTTTCGTGTTATTGGTGGTACCGCGGGTTATTAAGGCGACCCAAGAAGCCCTTCGATCGGTCCCGATACCGATACGTGAATCCGCTTACGCACTCGGGGCAAACCGATGGCAAGTGTTGACAAAACATGTCGTGCCGCTTTCACTTCCTCGTGTGGTTGCTGGTGCGTGTCGTGCGATGTCTTGTGCTTTGGCAGTATCGGCACTGTTCATCGGTATTTATATTTCCGGGTATACAATTCAACCCGGGCAGATGTCCGGCAGGTTTGCGCTGTTTTTAGGGGCAGCTTTGTTGTTAAGTATCTTTTCAAGTTTCCTGAGCCAGAGGTATCCTCTTGCTTCGACCCGGCACATTTAACCTCTACTGGATGAATTCTTAAGTCGGAGGCATATTCTACCTCTAACGTGCGGATTTCAAAAACGGTGCCGATTATGAAAACTGAAAAAGGGCAACCTATTCTAAACGTTCGTAATCTAAATATCTGGTATGGTGATAAGGATATTCTGGGTTCTCTCTCTTTTGAAGTTCAAGAAAAACAGGTAACGGCTTTCATCGGGCCCGCTAACTGCGGTAAAAGCACCCTTGTCCGGTGCTTCAATCGATTAAACGACTTTACACCAAACTTCAAATTCACCGGTGAAATCCTTTTTAAGGGGAGATCTTTGTATGCCGAGCAGGATGCGACGACTGTGCGGAAACAGATCGGGATGGTGTTCCGAAGACCCACCTTATTCCAAGGGTCTATCCACGAAAATGTCGCTTATACCGCTCGGATTTCAAACGTAAGTCGAACCTCCGAACTGAATGCTATTGTTGAGAAAAACCTACGAAGAACTGGACTCTGGAATGAGGTCGAGGGCATCTTAGACGAAACACCAGCGCAATTGTCCACGGGACAACAGCAGCTTCTCTGTGTCGCACGCGCCTTGGCTGCGGAACCAGAGGTTTTGATATTCGATGAGCCGTGTGGTGAGCTCGATCCTATTGAAACTGTTAAGATTGAAACGCTTATGCGGGAGTTGGCAAACGATTGCACACTTATTTTTGCTACGAATAAAAGAAGGCAAGCCGCTCGCGTTTCTGATGTCGCAGGGTTTCTCTACGGTGGCGAGTTAATCGAATTTGGAGCAACGGAGAGAATCTTTACCAACCCGCAGGATAGTAGAACGGAACAGTATGTAACAGGTAGGATGGGATAAAATTTAGCGACTTGCTG
Organism: Candidatus Poribacteria bacterium; assembly: GCA_022822215.1. Classification (GTDB taxonomy): domain Bacteria; phylum Poribacteria; class WGA-4E; order WGA-4E; family WGA-3G; genus WGA-3G. The sequence goes on from JAJECD010000191.1 coordinate 33,869, forward strand.
TTAGCGGTTAGGGGTTAACGAAAAAAATATAAAGGAACTTTATAGCCCCAGCCCAGTATAAATGTACCAAATATCCTGTTTCCGACAACGGAGGAAACAGGCCCGGAAGGCTAATAGTTAAAAAAATGTTAGCGAATGAAATTAGAGAACTTCAGTACAAACTTTTGGAAATGGCAGGACTTTCCGAACAGATGCTACGCCAAGCCATCGAATCCGTTTTAACGCGGGACGAGGCATTAGCGGAGACAGTCATCGCGACGGATGATCAGGTGGATCAATTTGAAAACGAAATCGAAGCAGCGTGCATCCAATTAATCGCACTCCATCAACCCGTGGCATCTGAACTCCGTTTTCTGACAGTGGTGATGAAAATCAGCCACGACGTTGAACGACTTGCAGATAAGAGCGTTGCTATTGCGAGACGGAGCCTTGAATTATTAGAGTATCCGCCAGTCAAACCCTTCGTGGACCTGCCCTACGTAGCACAAGTGATTCAAACTATGGTAAAAGATGTACTGGATGCCTTCGTCAACCGTAACGCCGAACTCGCTTTAGAGGTTCGGGAACGTGACAACGAGGTTGACGATATCTATGAAAAGATGCTCCATGAACTGCTTACCATTCTCAGCGAACATCCGGCACTCATCCCACCGGGTATCAGTATCTTACTCCTTTTCCGGCATCTCGAACGCGTAGGCGATCTCGCAGTAAATATTAGTGAAGAGGTCTACTATCTCGTCAAAGGCGACATCATCCGACACTCTTAGACCCATATAGTCTCTATAGGTCTGAAGCCCTACTAATCAATTGAAATCTCCGCAATTGAATGAACGAACAGGACATCGTTTGCTCCATCGTACGCCTGTAGTCTTTGTGTCAACTCGTCGGAATTGAGAGTTTCTGCTGTCAACCCAACAATAACCAAATCTGCCTGATCGGAGCGGCGGGCTACCTCCGCTTCCAGAGCCTCTTTGCTATCGTATGATACGGAAGTGACCTTTTGCATTGAGATCGGCAGCCGACCTTCCCGCATGAGCGTTGAGAGTCTATCTGCTTCACGTTCGGCATCCGTGGTTTCCGAACAAGCAAAAAGCCGTATTTCAGCATGTCGCCAATCCGGATGTCCGACGATGATATACGCCAGCAGCATCATCATCGGTGCGTTTCTCAAGTTATCTTCTGTCACCCAAACATGAATAGAGGATTTATAGCCGAAGCGATACCCTGACGAGCGTAAAATTAAGACGTTGAACATTGTATTCGCAATGAGACGCGCACCTTCTTGAATCTCCTCAATTTCGTTCGGACTCTCTCGATCGAATTCAAGGAGGACACAGTTATTCGGTAAGCCAGAAATCCCCGGCATCTGCAATATCTGCGCCAGAGCGAGTTTAAAGGTCGGGCAAGTTATGGCATCAACAAAGATGCCGGCTCTACTCACTTCCGTTCTTCTGATTAATCCGTCGACATGGGTACGTGACCGAATCTCACTGGAAAATGAATATTCACCGTGGAGCAGCCGGATGAAGTGTCCGAATCCGTGCCTGTGGCAGATCCAGCGAAGTAAATCGAAGTGTCCAAGTCGTCGTTCTCCGAATCGGGTTATAGCAACAATCGATGGACGCCAGCCGTCTTCGGATGAGATGACACGGCTTTTTTGTAGTGTCGTCTGTAACCATCGTGTTAATTGAAACATGGTCCCTTGAAAGATCGCTGTCAAGTCACGCTGTCCACGTAGACTCCGACGGAGCCCAAGGTAAGTGATTGCCATGAGTCCGACTGAGATAAAGGCGTATAGCGTGCTTATCTGGATCATCATTAAACCGCACATCACCGTCCCTACGAGAGATACATACCAGCGCGAATGAAACGTCGGGCGATAGGATGGATTGCTCGCGAAGTGCTCCAAGAGAGACACAGCACACAATGTCCCATAGGTTACCATGAAAAACATCGTCAGAATCTGGGCGATAAAGTCCAGTTCACCGATTGCTACGAACACTACTGCTATTACGCCCGATACACATGTCGCGTACACGGGTTCTTGTGTTTTTCCCACACCTTTTTCCATGAGCCGGTTGAGGTGGGAGATAGGCAGGACCTTGTCGCGACCCAGCATCTGAAGTGTTCTCGGAGCAACCATAATTGAACCGAGGGCGGAAGACAACGCGGCTGCACCTAACCCGATGTAGATTGCGGGACCCCACAGAGCAATCTTCGCCATGACGAAATAGTCATCAGCAAGTACTTGCGGCGTAGCACTGAGTGCCAATTTGATAGCAACAAGGATGTATATGAGCATCCCCGCCAGTGTTGCACCAATCGTGCCGAGCGGTATACTTTTCTGAGGGTCCTTGAGATCACCAGAAAGCCCTAAACCGGCAATCATACCGGTAAAAGCGGGAAAACACGTCGCGAAAACCGTGCCGAAATTATCTGGATTTTCAATGATTGTTGTAAGGTTCAATCCGCTGGGTCGAAGTGCTTCTTGTTGGTGCCCTTCTCCCAACAGAAACGCAGCAATTGACGCAGCAAGGATGACACAAACAACCCACAAGACACGAACACCGAGGTCCGCCCCCTTCGTAAGCATAAGCGCAATAATCAGGACAGTACCGGGGAGACTGACGAAACGGGAATCAAGATTTATGCCGTGAGCGGTAGCCAGCCAATCATAAACCGGATTGAAGGCTTCCGCAAAAGCGACGATATAGAAGGCGATGGAGATCGCTTGGGAGATATAGAGTGCGATGCCGATAGTGCCGCCGATGCTGGCACCAAAGGAACGGCTGACAATATAATACGCGCCGCCCCCGGCGACGCGACGGTTCGTTGCAATCTCAGAAACCGCCAAAACCGTCGGAATCGTCACTAAATGTCCAAGCATGATAACCATTAGGCTGCCCCAGAGCCCAACATGCGCGACAGCATAACCAAATCGTAGGAAAAGAATCGCACCGAGGATGGTACTAATTGAGGCAAGGAATACGGGGGCGGTGCCGAAACCGTGTCCTTGTTGCGGATTTGTGGAATGACCGCCACGTTCGGACTCAGATGAGCCCTTCGGGTTCAAAGACATGGAAGGTTCCTTTCTGTGTTCAATTGGCAATTAACTGAACCCGGTTAACCGGGTTACAACGTTGCGAGTTCCACGTTGTCGAAATTTCGGCGGTAATACTTCATATACTGTACTTTCCGCTCTAATGCTTCAATGACAGCCGTGTTAAAATTCACCTTCTCAAACCGTTGTGCACTCCCCAAACCACCAGGACTGAAAACATTAATCTCCATGAGTTTGTCCCCTACGATGTCCAACCCAACTAAGAACATACCGTCCTGGACCAATTTGGGCCTCACCATTTCTACGAGTTCTAATGCAACATCTGTTATTTCCGCCTGCCGGAGCCGTCCCCCCGCGTGAACGTTACTCCGCATATCACCCCCGGAGCGGACACGCCGGAAACCCGCGTATTTGTTACGATACCGCAAGGGTTTACCGTTCATGACAAACAGACGCGTGTCCCCCTCAGCGGCTGCGGCGAGATATTCTTGGGCGATGACATATCCATCTCGACTCACAGCATCTATCATCTGATTGAGGTTTGGAATGTCGTCTGGACGCACGAGAAAGACGCTTTGTCCGCCTGAGCCCTGAAGCGGTTTCAATACAATAGTCCCGCCTTGCTCTTGGGCAAACTTCTTAATCTCTTCATGGTTTCGGGTGATGAGCGTCTTGGGACGGACTTCTTCGGGAAAGTGCTGGAAGTACATCTTGTTAAGTGCCTTGGATAAGCCGTTGGGATCGTTGAGAACGATGACACCATGGCGCATCGCGACTCTTCCAAAAATGAGCCCTGCGTTTTGTGCCCACGGGCGAGTTATCGCATCATCTGCCGGATTGTTCCGCAGTAGCAATACATCAAGTTCATCAACGGTAATCCGCTCTACTCTTGCCCTTTTGCTCTTCAAGTCCGCAAAATAGGTTTCATGTGACTTATAATTACTTCGGGGTACCATGTAGGCATGTGCGCGAATATACTCATCCGGATCGTAGGCGAGATCGCCGACCGGTATAACCCATGCTTCGTGCCCCATATTAACGGCTTGCATTCCAAGCCGAGTCGTTGTAAAACTTGCTGATTCAGTTTCTAAATCGTTGATAACAAATCCAATTCTCATTTTTTCTCCTTTTTAATTAATAGGACTTACGCAAAATGCGGTTATTCTGTCTATTACGCCATTAGAAGTTGTGGAGATCCGCGGTATCTATCAACGCCCAGATTGCACAAACTAACAGTTTATGCTACAGTGCGTAAGTCCTAATTAAATCAAGCACTGACATACCTTCGCGAAGCCGCCCCAGTTTTACGGTTGTGTCTGGAGACTCCATATAGCGCGGGCGCAAAGGGGACGAGATTAAAACCTTGCGCCATTGTAATTCTTGAATGAGTGGTAT
>JAJECD010000224.1 GCA_022822215.1 Candidatus Poribacteria bacterium
TAGACGTAACCGCGACTCCCAAGCATAGCGATGGTGCAATTTTTGTGCAGACGGTCTCGGACTATCCGCTCGTAGAAGCGATTTCGCAAAATGTCGTCAAACACCCAGTCCTGCCCAATGCTGAAAGCAGAGCGAAACTTGTTGAACGCCAGAGCATAAAGTACACCGAGAAATACGCAGACTACCTCGACCTCGGTATCATTGAATGGCAAAAAGCAGCCGAAGAACACGAAAAAATGGGAAAGAAAGCCATCTTGTTTGTGATGACCGACAATACCCAGAACTGTGATGAGGTTGCAGCGTATCTCGAAAGCCACTATCCTGCGCTCAAAGATGCAGTGTTAACAATTCACACCAATAAAAGCGGCGAAATCTCTGAAGCGAAATCCAGTAAAAAGCAAGCAGAACTTAAGAAACTCCGTGAACAAGCGAATAAGATTGATTCACTGGAGAGTCCATACAAAGCGATTGTCTCGGTGTTGATGCTCAAAGAAGGGTGGGATGTCAAAAATGTAACGACTATCGTCGGACTTCGTGCCTATTCCGCTAAAGCCAATATCCTACCCGAGCAGACCTTGGGACGCGGGCTACGTCTGATGTACGCTGGTACGGAGGAGGAAACCGTCAGTGTTATCGGCACCGATGCCTTCATGGAATTCGTCGAATCCATTAAATCAGAAGGCGTTGAATTAGAACGGCGACCCATGGGTGAAGGCACAAAACCGAAAGCACCTATCGTCATTGAGGTAGACAAAACAAATATCAACAAAGATATTGACGCACTCGATATTGAAATTCCGATACTCACGCGCCGCATCTACCGCGAGTACAAGAATCTGGCGAATTTAGACCCTACACATCTCAATTTTACGCCCGTTTCGTATCAGACATTTGGCGAAACAGAACTACGGGAAATTGTGTTTAAGGACATGACAACAGGCGAGGTTACACACACTACGGTGATGGATAGTAACGGAATCGCCGATTACCGCAGCGTGATCGGCTATTTTGCAGAGACGCTTCGCAAGGACTTACGGCTCGTCAGCGGTTACGATGTCTTGTACGGAAAGGTTAAAGACTTTGTGCGGGATCAACTCTTCGGCGAGACGATAGCGTTGGCAGATCCCAACACCTTGCGAAATCTGGCAGAACTCCCTGCCACAAAAACCGTCATGGAAACCTTCAAGTATGCTATTAACGACCTCACGATACAAGACAGAGGCGAGGCACAACTGAACGAGACAACACGTGCCCAAGACGCACGTCCCTTTATGGTGAAAGAGCAGGAATACCTAATTCCCCAAAAATCTGTATTTAACAGAATCACCGGTGACAGCCATTTTGAATTGGAATTCGCCGCATTTCTTGAAAGTTGTCCCGATGTCGCCTCCCACGCCAAAAACTACGCTGGAATGAATTTCAAACTTGATTATATCAATGCCGACGGCGACATCAGCAACTACTACCCGGATTTCCTCGTCAAGCTGACCGATGGACGCGTAATTGTTGCCGAAACTAAGGGGAGAGAAGATTTAGATGTACCCCGTAAGATGCAACGCTTATCGCAATGGTGTGAGGATGTCAATAGAGTTTCGCCAGATGTTGATTATGATTTTGTCTATGTGGATCAAGAAAATTTTGACACGTATAGACCGCAAACATTTCAGCAACTGCTTGATGGCTTTATGGAATATAAGACCTGAGACCTGCTTGTGGAAGGGTAGAAGCGATCTCCGAATCGCGACTAAAAACCTCCGAGCATTTATTTCTACACCGGTAGGCGAGGTTTCCTAACCTCGCCGATCCTCCCTTAAAAAACCTGAAAACTCCTTGACATACCATACCAACTTACGTTAGAATTTAAAGGGGCTTTCCACAAGTTTCTATTTTTTTAGAGGGGGTGGCATTATGACTGCTTATGCATTTTGGAACAATAAAGGCGGTGTTGGCAAGAGTTTCTTAAGCTTTGTTGCAGCGACTGAGTATGCACATGCCTATCCAGACACCGATGTCTATGTGATAGACCTTTGCCCGCAGGCGAATGTCTCTGAGATGTTGCTCATTAATCCCGATGTGATTCATAAACTGATAGGGCAAACACCCCGTGCAACTGTTGCAGGTTACCTTGAAGCACGGCTAAATTCCCCATTCCGTTCTCTCAAGGATGTGTCTCCCTATATATGTCGTCCGCGGGACTTCAACGCCAAACTTCCAGTGAATTTACTTTTGGTGTGTGGCGATAATTTGCTGGAAATTCTATCCGAAGCAATTCGTCAAACATCTCAGTTCACGCTTCCAGAAGATGCATGGAAACAAGTCCTCAGTTGGATCAAAGATTTAACGATTGCGTTGCGTCAGCGGAGTGTCACCAGAGATACGCTCTTTATCCTTGATTGTAATCCCAGTTTTGCTATCTACACCCAATTGGGACTCGTTGCAGCAGAAAATGTCATTGTGCCTTTTACACCCGATGACGGTTCGCGTCGAGCTGTGGAGAATGTTATCGCGCTACTTTATGGCAACGGTATGGGCAACCCAAATATAGAAACTTATGCCCAAATCAACTTTGCCAAAAGCGCGAAAGAGGAAGGTCTCGCGATTCCAAAACTCCACACTTTTATTGGTAACCGCATAACACTTCATAAAGGCAGAGCAAGCAAAGATTTCGAGGTTGTGAGTGCCGCTATCAAGAAAACGCTGGATGCACTTCACAAAAAACATCGTCAAATTTACGCAACCCCGAAAGAGCTCCCAAGTGAAAGGTTTATAGAAATACCGGATTATTCCAGAGCCTGCACGATGATGACAACAACCGGGACTCCCTTATATAACCTTCAACCCGGACTGAATAAGTTCCGAGGCAAGCAAGTCCAACTCGATCGCGAAGCATTGGAACGGTATCAGGGTGCACTCGCCCATTTTGTGGCGTATCTTTAGAGGTTTTTTGTGGCATCACCCGCAGCATCAAAGCATAGCCCCAGCGGGGCGAAATGTGTATCCTTAAAAAATTGTCTAAACTTTAGTGATGTCCTGATAAACTATGAAACATCTTGAACGTATCGGTCCCGCGCTGCTACTTTTTTTCTCAATAGTTGTATCTGTTATTTTCGCATATACAGCGACACAGCGCACTTTGACCGGCTTAGAGAGTATGATTTGGCAAATTTTTGCCTTCGGTGCCGGACTTGCGGGTTCGTTTATTTTCGGCCGTCAGTCGGCCCGTGAAGCAGCAACAGAAGTCATCAAGCCGTATGCTCGATCTGCGTTCCGACGACTTATCTTTCTTTATTTAACTCTTCGGAGGGCAGCAATAGCAGTAGAATTAGCACAACATTCAGAATCTCAAGAAAACTACCAAGTAATACTTGCACGGCTTGAAGAAATTATCGCTGCACAGCTAATGACAGCAGATGATGCATTAGAGGATTGGAACGACATTGTTCCTGAAGATGTAGAAGAGTTAAAACAAAAACTCCAATCTGAAGATACAATGGAGGATAGAAAATGAATGAACCGATTCGTGGAAAAGTTGCCCAAGTGCTTAACGAACGAGAAATCGCAATAAATGTCGGAACTGAGCATGGCGTATATGTCGGCATGTACTTTGATGTGATAGATACTCAAGATGAAAAAATAAAGGATCCCGATACAGGCCAAGTGTTAGGATCTATTGAACGCGCGAAGGTCAAAGTACAGGTTACACATGTTCAAGAGAAATTATCTGTAGCAACAACATACCAAGTCCAGAGAATGAATATTGGAGGAGATTTATTCACGAACTTTCTTATGCCACCTAAGTGGGTAGAAAAGTACGAAACATTGAGAATAAAAGATAAAGGCTGGTCTCCGCTTCGTGAGATAGACAGTTATGTAAAAGTTGGAGATCCCATTGTTCAAGCTGATTGGTAAACAATTTGGAAATTGAAAGAAATAACACTATGCCAAGACTCACAGACCAAGAACAACAAGAAATCATCCGATTTATCGAGGCAGACAAACCGCTGCCCGACAAATACCGCTTCCTGCTATTTGAAGACAAACGCGAGGTCGAACTCGTCTGGAACGGCAAAACCAACGAAGTCTGCAATAGCGTCCTCCCCTTTCAGACAATTGAGCAGGTGGACGAACCCCGGACCGAAAAAACCTCCGAAGACGACCTGCAACTTACGATGTTTGACGAACGCGGACGACAACTTAAGGGCTGGACAAACAAACTGATATGGGGCGATAACAAACTCGTTCTGTCATCCCTCAAGAACGGTCCACTGCGCGAGGAAATTGAATCACAAGGTGGACTTAAGCTCATCTATATCGATCCGCCTTTTGATGTAGGCGCGGATTTTTCCATGGATATCGAAATCGGTGATGAGACCTTTACCAAAGATCCCAATATCCTTGAGGAGATAGCCTATCGCGACACCTGGGGCAATGGAGCAGATTCGTTCATCGCTATGATCTATGAGCGGCTCAGTTTAATGCATGATCTACTCGCAAAAGACGGAAGTATTTATGTCCATTGTGATTGGCGGGTAAGTGGCTATATGAGATTGGTGTTGAATGAACTGTTTGGCAGAGATTTTTTTGTAAATGAAGTAATATGGCAAAAGATTAGATCATCAAAGGGACAAGCTAACGGATTTGGCAATGTCCACGATACAATCTACTTTTTTTCTAAAGGTTCCAACTATCTACATAATAAACAATATACCTTACACGATCCAAAGCGGTTGGAGACCCACTACAATTTGATAGACGAAAAAACAGGTAAAAGATACCAACTTGCGGATTTCACGCAGAAGGGATCGGGTGAACCGAGACAGTTCGGTGATAAGGGACTTATGGCTCCTCCTCCTGGCAAACATTGGATTTGGTCACAAGAAAGAATTACTGAAGGGTTAGAGAAAAATTTAATAGTTTTCACGCAATCAGGGAAGCCGAGAGTAAAGAGATTCTTAGATGAATCCAAAGGGCAGCCTGTAGAGGATATATGGACTGATATTTATCCTATTAATTCACAAGCTAATGAAAGTATAGGTTACCCTACCCAAAAACCGGAAGATCTCCTTGAACGCATTATCAAAGCGTCTTCCAACGAAGACGACCTTGTCGCTGACTTTTTCTGCGGCTCCGGCACGACTGCCGCCGTGGCTGAAAAACTCGGACGTAAATGGATTGCCACAGACCTCGGCAAATTCGCTATCCATACGACCCGCAAACGAATGATCGGAGTCCAACGTCAACTAAAAGCAGACGGTAAAGACTACCGCGCCTTTGAAATCCTCAATCTCGGCAAGTACGAACGTCAACACTACATTGGTGTCAATCCTAATCTACGCGAAGTTGAACAACAGAAACAATTGGTAGAGAAGGAAAAGGCATTCATTAACCTCATCTTGTGTGCCTACGCTGCAGAAAAGATCGAAGGATTCACCAGTTTTCAAGGTAAAAAAGCCGGGAGGCTTATCGCAATCGGTCCCGTCAATCTACCGGTAACGCGACAATTTGTGGAAGAAATTATTTTTGAATGCCGCAAGCATCAGATTACGCGTGTAGACGTTCTCGGCTTTGAATTTGAGATGGGGCTGTTTCCCAACGTATTAGATGAGGCGAAAAGTGGAGGCATTGACCTTGCTCCCAAATACATCCCCGCTGACGTATTCGATAATCGCGCAGTCGAACAAGGTCAAGTTGTATTCCACGATATGGCTTTTATTGAAGTCAAATCACATATCACGGCAGGCGAAAAAGACAAATCGGCAACGGTGTCAGTAGAATTGACCGACTTTTCCGTCTTTTACTCACAGGACTCCATCTCCCACACCGAGCAGACGCTCAAGAACAGACGCAGTCGGATTGTGGTAGAGCAAGGGCAGGTCGTAAAAGTAAGCAAAGATGCAGATGAGATTGTTAGTCGTGAAGTGCTAACGAAACACTGGACAGATTGGATCGACTACTGGTCTGTTGACTTTGACTTTGAGAGCAAACGCGAAATTATTCGCGTGCAAGACCCTGACACGGGTGAATGGTCAGAGCAGTGGACAGGTGATTATGTCTTTGAAAACGAGTGGCAGAGCTTCCGTACGAAGAAGGATCGCTCGTTAGAATTGACCAGCGTCGCCCATGAATGCCCTTCCGGTCGCCGCAAACTTGCTGTCAAGGTTGTAGACATCTTTGGGAATGATACGATGACGATTGTGGAGGTGGCGATTTGAGAATAAGGTCCATACACTTGAAAGGTTTTAAGCGATTTGTGGACTTAACTATTAAAGGCATTCCCGATACCGCGAGACTCGTCATTTTGGTTGGTCCAAGTGGTAGCGGAAAATCATCTTTATTTGAAGCTATTAATGCTTGGGGCAAAGATCACAATGATAGCCGATATGATCCTGAATACTACAAGAGAGATGCACAACCGATGAATTCTAGGTCTCAGGAACACTTTAGCAATCTTGGCGTAACTATCATTGCTGATGACTCTCCCTCAAATCTGGGAGAAGCTTGTTATATCCGCTCAGCGTATCGGCATACCCCACAATTTAGCATTTCTAACATGGTAAAAATCGATGAAAGCGAGTATTGGCGATACTACGGAGAACGGAATTTTTCCATGCCAGATAGTGAAGTAGAAAGAAATTATCAAAGAGTATACTGGCAAATAATGAAGGAAGTTTTTAACCCAAAAGAACGTACAAACACGGATATTAGGGAACAAGTCATAGGTTTGGTTCGTGATTCATTGCAATCTATTTTTCCTAATTTACGGTTGCATTCCCTTGATGATCCCGAAGGCAAAGGTACTTTCTATTTTGAGAAAGGAGGGGCTAAAAAGTATAACTATGTCAATTTATCTGGCGGTGAAAAAGCAGCTTTCGATTTATTACTTGATTTTATTGTCAGGAGAGAATATTATCTAAATGCAGCCATGTGTATTGATGAACCGGAAGGGCATATGGGGTTGAGTGCACAGGGCAAATTGCTTGAGGTGCTGTATACATTAATTCCTGAGAGGTCCCAACTTTGGCTTGGAACACATTCCATTGGGATTTTACGGGCATCGAAAAAAATTTTAGAAGAGAACCCCGGGACAGTAGTTTTCTTGGATTTTTCCGGACACGACTTCGACCAAAAAGTAGAGATAATACCAATTACAAAGCCCGACCGTGAACTTTGGCAAAAACTCCATGAAAGTGTTTTGGAGGACCTTTCTGGTTTGTTGGCACCAGAAAAAATAATTGTCTGCGAATCGGATCCAAATAGGGCAGCTTTTGATGCACGTTGCTACAATAAAATTTTCGCCAAAAATCACCCAGATGCTTTGTTTGTTTCTGCTGGCAGCAAATCGGAATTAAATAAAATCATTCCTGTACTTCAGGATGTCATACAAAAGGCAGAAATCTTCGTTGTACGAGATCGTGATGGCTTACTTGATGAAAGACGTAACGAGCTCATCCAAGAAGGAATCCGTGTTTTGAACCGCCGCAGCATAGAGGATTATCTTATTGATCATGAGGTCCTGGACAAATTTGCTGATGACAAAGGCTTAGATGCCCGCCAATTACAGGAACTAAAAGACATCAACGGAAATAATGCTAAAGCGAGGGTCGGACAAATATATCAGAAAATTAGTAATGGATACCGTCTAATCGTTGGAGACGATAGAGAGGAATTTCTTTCGGATGTCCTTGCTCCTTTGTTCACCGAGGAGATGACTGTTTATAGAGAATTGGAGAACGATATTTTTGGGACTTAACTTAGAGAAATCGCCATAATATACAACAAATATACACACTTGCAGCTTTGTTTTCTAACTAAGTTCAGAGGACATTTTCTAAGGAGATAACCGTGTCGGAAAGTATTAGAATATCCATGTTTGAAGTCGTGGGTGATGATGTCGATGATGTAAAGACAATTGTAGAGGTATCCGTATGAGTCTGACAGTCCGCTTAAAAAACATTGGAATCCTAAAACAGGCAGAGTTTTCACTAGGCGACTTGACGCTTATCTGTGGTGAGAATAACACTGGTAAGACCTACGCGACTTATGCTCTGTACGGTTTCTTGCAGTCTTGGTCGAGATTTAGCCCTATTCAGATTAGTGAGGATCAGATTCGTAATTTACTTACACATGGCACTTTTGAAATTGAGTTGACACAATACGTCGAACAGGCAAATCAGACGCTTATAGATGCATGCAAGAGATATCCTAAGCAATTGGATGAGATCTTTGCAGCACCTGAAGACACTTTTCACAACAGCAAGCTCCACATTGATATCGGCGAAAATAACCTACGTAATAGAGAAATCAATGGAAAAATCAGGACCACGCAAGAGGGAAATTTTAACTTTTCAAAGCACATAGGTAGCGAAATCCTAACAGTTACGATAGAGATGGAAAAAGAGAAAAGAAAAATTGATTCGCATTTTGCAAGAATGTGCGTTGAACTTGCTATTCTCCGTGCTTTTTTTTCCGATGCTCTTCCTCGACCTTTTATATGCTCAGTTGAGCGGACAGGCGCGGCTATTTTCCGCAAGGAACTTAATTTTGCCCGGAACCGACTGCTTGACCAGATCGCAAAGACGAACCAAAAAGTGGATTCACGTGAACTTTTATTTGAAGGGTACCAAAATTACCCATGGCCAGTAAAGACTAATGTTGACTTTACGCGCCAACTTGAAGACATTGCGAAAAGTAAAAGTTTCATCGCTAAAGAATATCCTGAAATATTAGATGACTTTACAGACATTGTTGGTGGCACATACACCATTACACAAAATGATCAACTCTACTATATCCCCAAAGGTACGCGACCATTGACGATGGTTGAAAGCTCAAGTTCTGCACGCGCCCTCTTAAACCTCAGTTTTTATCTCAATTGTATTGCCCAAAAAGGCGACCTGCTGATGATAGATGAACCCGAATTAAGCCTGCACCCCGAAAACCAACGCCGTATCGCTAGGCTTTTTGCACGACTCGCGAACATAGGCGTTAAAGTCTTCGTAACCACTCATAGCGACTACATCGTCAAGGAATTGAATACACTCATCATGCTCAACCACGACAAACCTCACTTGAAAAGAGTTGCTGAAGAAAATGGCTATCAGGATAACGAGTTAATTAACGCCGATCAGGTTAAAGTGTACATAGCGGAAGAAGCGTTAATGCCGTTAGAAGAAGGTCAGAAAAGACGAAGAAGGGGACATACGCTTGTACCTGCCGATATTGATCCCGAGTTCGGCATTGAAGTCGGTAGTTTTGACAAAACAATTGATGATATGAACAGGATTCAGCGCGACATCGTGTGGGGAGCAAAGTAAGATTAGTGAACGACATTACCGTATTACAAGAGATGCTCAATGCTGATCCCCAAGTTCCGTTACAACAAAGATCAGGGAAGTATTTCGTTACACTAACAGACAAACAAGCAAATACAACCGTAGAAATCACAGATCTTCCGCACGACTCAATTGTTATAAGAGCAGAGGCTTTTGAGCCTTCCAACGTTTTTAAAGGTTTAAAAGGTGAACGCAGACGGGCTGATTTCGTCATTGTGTCGAATACCGAAAATGAAAATTGGATTATCTGTATTGAAACACAGGCAGGAACAGGTAAAGATCCAGAACATGTTGAACAACAATTGAGGGGCGCGGAATGTTTTATCGGCTACTGTAAATGTATTGGGAAATCCTTCTGGCAATCAGAAAATTTTCTTGATGTCTACCAGTACAGGTTTGTAAGTATTGTAAACATTAACATTGACAAGCAAACCACGCGCTTCTATAAGCCCGGAAGCCAGCCCAAAAAGAAGTTGCATGACAGTCCTGAAAATTTCCAAGAAATCCAAGGACATCAAAGTCTCCATTTCAATCAACTGACTTGATAATATATCTCGACAAAGTAACCATCACTGACACAGCAGCAACTGTATCTTTAAACCGAACGGTATAAACAATGGAAGAACCGATAAACCGTACAAAAATCCCACAGATCGACTCAATTCAAGAACTTGCCCGCTTCTGGGATACACATGATTTAACCGATTTCGAGGACGAACTTGAGGAAGTACCAGAACCCGTTTTTGAATTGCTAACCGAACTTACTGTTCCCTTAGAACCCGAAGAATTTGAGGCACTTAGCGCACTCGCCAAGGCACATAACACCTCTCCTGTGAATCTGGTTCGAGAGTGGGTCATTGAACATATTGAAGCTCCATCAGAATCGACAACTTAACACTAAGTGAGGAGAAAAACCAATGCTACACACAAACGAAACATCTATCGACTTAGACTGGCACCCACTCTCCGACGAAGATATACGCCATTTCGACAACAACGGCTATCTCATCGTCCGGAATGTACTGGACTCAGATACCATAGGCGGACTCATTGAGGCAAGCGATCGACTCATGGCGAGCGATCGGCGCGAGAATCGTCAACAAAATTTCGACAAATTATACGACAGTTTCCGAAATTCTATCTCCATTGACGATGCCTTCATTCCGCTACTCACGCAGAAGACCATCCTCCCTGTTGTCGTCCAACTGCTCGGTGCGCACTTGCAGCTTATGACCTCACACCTCATATACAAACACCCGGATCCGGAAGGTACACCTGATACTACTCGCAGACCCGGTTGGCATCGCGACTACGCTATGGCAACGACAACACACGGCAACAAGGTGCCACGCATCTTGCTAAAATGTGCATATTACTTCACCGATCTGAGTGAACCCAATTCCGGCGTAACACTTGTCGCCCCCGGCAGCAACCACCTCCTTGAACGGGTTCCCATTCCAAAAGGACAAGCGGATCCCGAAGGTGCGCTCGAAGCGAGTTTACAACCTGGGGATTGCTTGCTGTTTGAGAATCGTACTTTTCATGCGGGGGCTGCGAACTTAACCGACCAGATCCGTAAAGGTATAATGATCGGCTACGGTTACCGGTGGTTGATGCCGATGGATTATCGGACGCAGGAACAGACGTTGTTAGATAAACTCACGCCACTTGAGCAGTATTTGGTGGGTGAACCCTTCACGAAAACGAAAGAATTTATTCCCAGTGGTAGCGAAAGTCCCCTCGCAGCGTGGTGTGAACAACACGGCACACCAGCAGTGAGACCGGTTTCTTAACTTATTTACGTCAACGTAATAACGTCCTTTTTAACAATCTCTTTCGTGTGGAAGTGATCCGCCTGGGAGATGAGTTCCAACGTTTCCGGCGACAATCGTCCTCTAACCTCTTCCGACACGCGACTCTCACCGCGATGCTGCGGTCTATAGCGTAAGGTTAAGACGCAACGGTACCGATCTTCCGGTTTCCAAGGCAGCGCACCGTGCGTCAAGAGTTCAGAGATAATCACGAAATCCCCCGCTTTCGGCGTGATGTTAACAACCCCTTCTGGAACATCATCGGCATCTTTGATCCTTCCGTTGTGATAGAGGTGTTCAGGGCGATCAAAAAGGGTCTTGTGTGTGCCGGGAACGACCAGCAACCCACCATCTCCGGGGTTCACGTCGTACAGATACGGGAAAACGACAAAATCGTCACAAAAGATGCGACCGTTTCGGACTTCATACCGATTGGCGTGCCATCCAAAATCTTCTCGCGCGCAATGCAAGCGTAAGCCTTCCGCCGACTCCGACGCACCTGCCCGATCCGCAATCATCGTGCCGCGGAACAGTTGCGGTCGGTCATTCGTCAACTCCTTGATGATCGGCCAGGTGGCTCGGTGCAGTGTGAGTGTTTCTAAAGGTTTCGCGAAGGCAAAACCGTTTGGAAGGTTTTTTTCCCTGGAGTCAAATCCGGGAGGGAGTTTTTCGGTAGGGGTATTGATGTATTCCTCTGCTGCTGCTTGTGCTGCTCTCAACTCTTCGTCGCTCATAACATTCTTTAGGTGCAGGTATCCTGTAACATCAAAAAGATAACGCTGTTCAGGGGTCATCATAAATCTCACTCCTTGTCATAAAATAGAATTTATGCAAAACCTGCTTCTTTGCCGGTGCAAGTGGAAGACTGGAAGATTGGAGGAAGTATATCCAACCTTCCTGCCCTTCCAGCCTTCCACTCCCAATCTAAACCAATGCCTCCCATACCGGCCAATCACTCTCCTGCAAACGCTTGAATAACTTATCAAACGCCTCGCTACCGTCATCTTCCCATTCATCCAAACGTACACCCGGGGCATAAGATTCGTCTACCCCCTGCTTCATGAGGCGTTCTGCCTGTTGTAGATTGCGGTAATAGTGCTTTACATCACCCGGTAGCGTGACAACAGAGATATGCCGTTTCCATTCCGGTTCAGACGTTTGGGAATAGCGTCTCACAGCACCTTCGTCCAACACAACACCCAACCCTGCACCCTCTGGCACCTGCATGAACCCGCGCTGGACTTTGTGGGATGTAACAATCAAATCATCTTCATAGGCGTGACTGGCGGTTACACCGGGCAAGGTCGCCGTCGGCATCACTGCCCCCAAATGACACGCAAATGCCGCCGTGATACCCGTGCCGACATACTGCAGCAGAATCGGCGTATTCGCAGCAGCGAAAGCCCACCCCGATGCCAGTGCACTCTTGACACTTTCATGGCTGCATAACGCACCGTCAAAATCACCCGCTCGTAGTCCAATCCAAGGACCAGAAGGTTGACGCGACGCGCCTTCTCGGATGACACCAACACCGTGCAGATAAAACGGAATCCGAATCTCTCGATGCAGTCGCCGCCAGCCCTCTACATCATACGCGAAGATTGGTTCCTCAAGACCTTTGACAACCGGAATCTTCTCCAGTTCTCGCAGGATAGGGAGTGCCTTCTCAACATTGATAAGCGAACCGTTAAAGTCAAACTCTACACGAAAATCAGGAGGCGCGACCGCTTGAATTGCCCTTGACTGCTCGACGACATCATAGAAGGCACGTGCCTTGCACTTGAGACCGCGGTATCCGCGTTCAGCGGCGATTTGAACTTCGGCAGCAGTGTCTTCAGGAGACATACACGGCATCCACCATCCCATCGCAACCCAATCCCGAACCTGCTGCCCCATCAGTTTCCACGCAGGTAAACCGAGGTGTTTCCCCATCAGGTCATAGCACGCCATGTCAAGGTTAAAACGTCCTTCACCCATGACATGGTCAAACGGATTTGTGCCCAGATAGGTGTCCAAAACCTCTTGCTCAAACGGCGGTCCTGGATTTTCTCCGAGTCCGACGAGACCGGTATCGGTATAAAACTTGTAGACCGTGACCAACTCGGTCATCGCAAAGTGATAGTATTGTTTGCGAATCCGTTTTTCATAAGGCACATGCAACGGAATCGCTTCAATAGCAGTAATTTCCATTTTTTTAACTATCGCTCCTGAGCTGCTGCGTCCGTTGTCCTTGCAGGTTTTCTTCTAATTTGTAAGGAGTTAGGGTCCGTGCGTTTTTATTTTCCTTTCTTTCGGAAGTTGTCGTAGAAAAGATTATCCTTACTTTTCCTTCGTGTCCCCAATTATTTTACCAAAGTCCTTGAAAAGCGTCAAATCTAAAATTCGGAGTTTCCTCCTACTAAAAATATGAAGGATCCCGATGCCTTATGAAAAATTTGACAAACTGCCTAAAATGTAGTACACTTCTTAACAACCTCAAGAACTAACAAATAACTTTGGCATCCTCATGCTTCCACTGGCGGAGCCATCAATACCCAACTAAACCTGGCACCGTAACTGTTGCCGGAAATTTAGGTGAAGATGCAACACCTGGGATGCACAACAGTGTTCTCAAGCAAGCAGGACTTAAGAATCGATAGGAGTCAATTTATGCAGTACGTTGTTATTTTTGAAAAGGGCGAAAATAGTTACGGTGCTTATGTACCAGATCTCCCCGGCTGTGTCGCAGCAGCAAAAACGTTAGACGAAGTGCAGATATTGATTGCGGAAGCTATTGAATTTCATATTGAAGGATTGCGAGAACACGGGGAAGCCATCCCTCCTCCATCACCACTGTCAGATATTCAAGGAACGCTGCTTGAATCGTCTCAACATCTATTTCCAGCTTTAATCACGGCAACAGCCTGATTGCTTTTTCCTGCGAACTTACTTGACTGTATTGACCGATGTCCTGTAGGTACAATGCTCCGGACGTCCCTGTGTACGGTATTATGAGTGATAGTGAACGTTGACAATAATGCCGTCTTTAACGCTCCCCGTCAAATTCCATGCTTTAGGTTGCCGGATGTAGACAGAAGGTTTAGTACAATGGCATTTAGCGATTTTAAAAGGATCTCTGAAGTTCAAGAAAAATTCAGAATCAAATACACAGTAAACGACTTTTTCGAGACTGAGGAAGCGAATCCATCAACGCAATTCTTGGAAGAATTCAGGTTCACTATGGAAAACGTCAACGTTTTCTCGTCTGAGGCATCACGCTGTGAAGCGATTATCTTTCCTATTTTAAGGGAAGCTTATAAAGCTTATGCCGACACCTACGCGCTTTGGATAAGAGAACCTATTATCTACGATGAAACCTTAAACGGCACGCCAGATTACCTCGTCGCTACAAAATCCGAATTAGGCATGACGGTTGTCGGTACACCCGTCGTAATACTCGTTGAAGCGAAGAAGAACGATTTTGAACAAGGCTGGGGGCAATGTCTCGCAGAACTGGTAGCAGCACAGAAAATCAACAGTGATCCAGATGTCCCCGTCTACGGCATTGTCAGCGATGGTGAACGATGGCAATTTGGGTATCTTGTGGGTGATAATTTCACCCAAAACAGAACGAGTTTTAGCATAGATAATTTGCCAGGCCTCTTTGGGGCGATTAACACCGTTTTTAAAGCGGCAAGTGAGACAGAATCAGCGCGGGGCAAAGACTGGGAAGGTGATATAGGAAAAGTGTAACCCTCACGGCACCAACTGCACCTTAATGGAATCCGACCCTTCCTGAACCATCTCAAATCCTGTAAGATAATCCTCCAACGGCAATTGATGCGTTACCATAAGACTCACATCAATCAAACCGCGATGGATATAATCTATCGCCAACGGATACGCATACGGACCCAGATGTGAGCCGTGGATATTCAATTCCTTTGTATCCCCAATGATAGTCCAATCCACAGTTACCGGTTCCCGCATGACGCTGAATTCTACAAATGTGCCAGCCTTTCGGATCATGTGCAATCCCTGTTCAACCGCTTTCGGATGTCCCGTCGCCTCAATATAGACATCACACCCATAGCCTTCCGTCAAATCTAACACCGCCTGCACAGCATCCGTTTCCGATGGATTAATCCCGATATCCGCGCCCAACTTCTTAGCAACCTCCAACCGGTTTGGCATCAGGTCAACAGCGATAAGCACCCCTGGGCTTTTCAATTTTGCCGCGCCAATCATACCGAGTCCGAGCGTCCCTGCTCCCGCAACTACGACGACATCTCCAAACTCAATGTTCCCGCGTTGCACAGCGTGAATTGAACAAGCGAGCGGCTCAATCACCGCTGCATTCGCCGTCGGAATGTCAGAAGGCACCTTGTAAACGAGCGAACGCGCCGGAAACTTCATATAGTCCGCCATCCCGCCGTTGACAACAGGTTGAAACCCGTAAATATTGTGGACCTGGCAGAGCCAATACTTCCCCGTTCGGCAGTAACGGCACTCCCAACACGGGACGATCTGCTCAGCAATGGCAGTATCACCCATCTGGAGACTATACTTCTCACCCGCGCCTTCACCGAGTTCCACAACCTCACCGATGAATTCGTGTCCAGCGATAACAGGTGCTTCTACATAAGGTTTGCGATGTTCATCCCCCCAGAAAAGTGGCGCGCCTGTCCAGCATTTGATGTCGCTGGCACAGATACCGCAGGCGTTTACCTTAATAACAACTTCACCGGGACCCGCCTCCGGCATCGGGACCTCTTCAAGACGGTAATCCCACGGTTCACGACACATAATCGCACGCATCGTTTCCGACATGCAAATACTCCTTATCGAATTTAGTCATCAGTTGTTCGTGCAGCGGTTGCCAACGTTTGTAATACCACACAACCTCTTTGCTGACCGCTGAGAGCGCAGCGACCTAACCACTAATTGCTAACTGCCAACGGCTATTAGTGGTGTAAGATGTGATAGGCAGCAATGCCCAGCGAGACGTGAACGTTCAGCGATGCACCCGCCCCGTACATCGGTAGGAAGATGACACTATCGCAAACAGCAAGCGTCCGCTTTGTTACGCCATGATCCTCATGTCCCACGATAAGACAGACTTTATCAGGGTAGTCCACCGCATCGTAACGGATGGATTGCGCCGTGATCTCCAAAGCGAAACTCGTGTAACCGCCCGCTCTCAGAGATACAATTGCGTCCGCTGCCTGCGCGACATACCGCCAGTGGACGCGGCGGTGCTTGCCTCGCGCGACTTTACGAATAAGTGGATGCGGTGGTTGCGCACTAATACCCGTCAAGATGAGTTCTTTCACACGGCACGCATCAGCGATCCGAAACGCAGAACCGACATTAACCGGGTCTTGCACGTCTTGGAGAATAAAAATCAGTTCTCTCTCTGGCGGTCTCACCTGCTTCAGAAAGTCTTTAAGCGGTTTGCGGCGAAGCTGCTTCATGTAAACTTTAAGCCGCTCTGCTCTGTATCAGACGGCGTCTCGCACTCGCACGTGCAAGTCCGACATCCAATGTGATATGGGGATAATCGCTAATACCGAGGTTGATAGCGTGTGCTGTTTCGAGATTGAAACCCCATTCGATCCATTCCGACATAGCCGCCTCTGGAATATTACCCGCGACGATAACCTTCATGATACTAATGCCTTTACCCAAGTTGTATGCGCGTCGGATATATTCGAGATGCCGATCAAACGGACCGCCTTCTAACATCCGACCCTCTTTATTCGCCGTCGTCAGAATAACCGCAAGTTCCGGGTGGTCAATCACGGCATCCATGACAGGACCTGTGTAGATGTGCGTCGAGCAGCCAATAACTCGGATTTTACCAGCAGCTTTTGCCTCCCGAAACGCATCCAGCGCACCTTCCCGCGATACCAAGTCTTCAGGCGAGGCAATACCGTGCAAGAGTAAAACATCTAAGTAATCCGTCTGCATCTCCTCAAGCGAACGCGTAATGCTCGCCTTGGCACCCTCATAATCCTTCGCACCGGTCTTCGTTTGAATGACGACTTCTGCCCTGTTAATTTGACGGACCGCCTCGCCGAGGTGCGGTTGACTCCCATAGCCTTCAGCGGTATCCCAGAAGGTAATCCCTTCGTCAAGTGCCTTCAACATTAGTTTACCACCGGCTTCATAACTTTCACAGGTATTGTTAAGATGTCCTGCTCCGAAGCAGAGACGTGAGATCTCTAAACCCGTTTCTCCATAAACTAAATATTCCATTTTGTCCTCCACGTCCAGATGTAGTATAAGAAAGTCCGACTATGATTCTACAAACCGGTTGAAATCTCTTTTGATATACTTTAACCGAATTCTACTGAACAATGCAACCTTTTTTCTTGGCAACAAATCGGTTTTCAGGTATCATAAGGGCAAATACACGGTCGGTTAAAATCTTTCCTGCCAAATTATATCAAAACATGAAGCTCAACGGACAAACTCTTTTCAATAATACACCCGTCGAAATCGTCCTTGCCGACACACGCGTTCAGGAGATCCGTGAAGTCTCCGCCACTGACAGTACAACTTATGTCGCACCGGCATTGATAGACATTCAGGTAAACGGCTTTGCCGGTTTTGACCTCAATGTCGCTACCGTTACATCAGAAGACGTATGTGCGATGGTGCGCGCCCTCTGGAAAGTTGGCACCGGATTCTTATGCCCGACAGTTGTAACCGGCTCTTTCGATCGGATTTGTAACTCGCTACACGCCATTACAGAAGCATCTAAAGCAGACGCGTTAGTTGCCCACGCCATGCTCGGTATCCACCTTGAAGGACCCTATATCTCCGCGGAGGATGGACCGCGCGGGGCACACCCGTTGGAACACGTTAGAAATCCAGATTGGGACGAATTCCAGCGATGGCAGGATATCGCTGAGGGGAAAATCACTATCGTAACCCTCGCGCCTGAAAAACAGGGCGCTATCCCGTTCATCGAAAAACTGGTTGCAGAGGGGACGGTCGTCGCGTTGGGGCATACAAACGCCGCCGCAACCGACATCCAAGCAGCAATTGATGCCGGGGCAAGACTCTCCACACACCTCGGCAACGGGGCACACGCTTTAATCCGACGGCATCCAAACTACATTTGGGAGCAACTCGGTGCCGATGCACTCTGGGCAAGCCTGATTGTGGACGGACATCACCTACCGCCCTCTGTCGCCAAGTCGATGATGCGTGCGAAGACCCTCGACCGATGCATCCTCGTTAGTGATGCGGTGGCTCTGGCAGGCATGAAACCCGGTATCTACGAGTTCGCTGAGAAATCCGTAGAATTGACCGCTGACCGATGTGTCCGCTTGGTCGGCACTGAATATCTCGCCGGTTCTGCCATTGAATTGGCGCGCGGTATCGAAAACAGCGTCCGATTCGCAGGCATCTCGCTTGAAGAAGCCGTCTCACTCGCCACGCTACAACCGATGTATCTGCTGGACGCGAAGGCACACGTAGAAACACAGACAGACTTGATCCTCTTTGAATGGAATGAATCACAGTGTGAAATCAATCTAATAGCGACAATCGTCAACAACAAGTTGGTTTACCACGCGGAGACGGAATGATGTCCCAGAGATCGGTTCGTTATAATAGCACCGGCATAAGAAAAGTCTGGGTCGTAGGAAGTCTTTTCGTCTTCTATTTTCTGATATCCCCTGCAGCACAACAAACTAACGACGCACAGTCCAAACACTACGCACATGGCATGCGCGCAATTCAGTTAGGACTGTACGATGAAGCGGTTGATGCCTTTCAGCAGGTCTTGAAATTAAATCCACAAAACGCTGAAGCATACTGTCAACTCGGTGCTGTTTACACATTGAAAGAAAAGACCAACGATGCTTTGGTGGCATACCTTCACGCCCTGGAATTGCCCGCACCTTCACAGACACACGGCGTTGCACACGTCTGTCTGGCGCGGATTTACCATTCGCAAGGCAAGTTCGCAGACGCTGAAAACCACGCGCAACACGCCACCGCTATGTTGCCGAAGAACGCTGAAGCCTTTTTTCGTCTCGCCGATACATACCTACAACGCGGAAAATTCGACTTAGCACAACAAGCGTATCAACAAGCACTGACCCTTGATGCGAACCTTGCGCCAGTCTATCACGGCTTAGGGAAAGTCGCGTTTCTCCAGAACAGGTTGACGGAAGCCGGGCAATATTACCAGAAAGCTCTCTCTCTTTCACCCTATCACGCCGAAACCTACTACAACCTCGCACTCGTCCATCGACGTTTAGGACAGCGTTCCGTAGGAGAGGGTTCTAACCCTGATCCCTCACAGCACATAGCAGAAGCAAAAAGCCTCATGGACTCCTTTCAAGAAGTAAAAGCCTATAACGAACAGACGAATCAATACCGTAGACACCTGTTGGAAGAACCCACTGCCTTAGAGCCACGCCTTAAGTTGGCAGCGGCGCACTTTGAGATTGGAAACCATCAAGAAGCAATACGTGCCTATCAAAACGCAACAGCACTATATCCAGATGCCCCGGCACTCTACCACAATCTCGGTGGACTTTACATGCAGATGGGACAATTTCCAGAAGCGGTCAAGGCATTTCAACGACTTATTCAACTCGATGATACCGACGCTGAAGCATATCTTAACCTCGGTTGGCTCCACGCACGCCTCCGTAAATTCACCGACGCACAGACCTACCTACAAACCGCAATTCAGAAAGACAAGCGTCTGACACCCGCCTATTACGGACTCGCAGAAGTCTACGTGCAACAACGCCAGTTTGCTGAGGCAACCGCTGTCTATCGGCAGTTAGCAGAAACAATTCCGAACGATGCCACACCGTGGGTACGGTTAGGCGTGCTACACATTAAACAGCAACAGGCATCAGACGCTATCGCCGCCTTTACGCAAGCGATTACAGTGGACGAGAATTCGGCAGACGCACATAACAACCTCGCGTGGCTTTATGCGACAGAAGAAAAAGAACTCGGGCGCGCCGTTGAATTGGCAGAACGTGCCGTCGTATTAGACACGAATGCCTCCCGCTTGGATACCCTCGCCTTCGTATATTATCGTCACGGTGCCTATCCAGAGGCGGA
Source organism: Candidatus Poribacteria bacterium (assembly GCA_022822215.1). GTDB lineage: Bacteria > Poribacteria > WGA-4E > WGA-4E > WGA-3G > WGA-3G. The sequence goes on from JAJECD010000224.1 coordinate 20,222, forward strand.
AGAGGCTATCTTACGCGCGATTACCTTGGAACCCAATAACGCCGCTTACAAAACCCGTCTGAATGAAATTCGGCAGGCAATGGAGGATACCGACCAACAATGATAGTCTCCGCTGTACGCCTTGGCAAAACCGCCTTACTTCTCTTTTTTTTTCTTGGCTGTACAATGCTCAGCACATCGGCAGGACACGCCGTTACCTTCGTTGAAGTGGCTGCGGAATCCGGTATCGACTTCAAACACACAGACGGTGAGAGCGGCAAACGCCTATTTAATGAACAATACGGGTCGGGAGGCGGGCTTTTTGACTACAACAATGACGGCTATCTCGACATCTACCTTATCAATGCCCGTCCACAGGGAGAACAGGCGGACACTGCATTGCCTACCAACGTCCTCTATCACAACAACGGCGACGGTTCATTTACAGATGTTACCCAGCTCGCAGGTGTTGGGGATACCGGCTACGGGGTCGGCGCAACAACTGGCGACTACGATAATGACGGCGACCTGGATCTCTACTTAACGAACTTCGGACCCAACGTTCTCTACCGGAACAACGGAGACGGCACTTTCACAGACGTTGCCGAAACAGCACAGGTCGTAGATACAGGGTGGGGGACGAGCTGCGCATTCGCCGATTTTGATAATGACGGATACTTGGAACTCTACGTAACCAATTACGCAAACTATACCCTCGAGGCACACAAAACGTGCTATCGACACAACACCCCTGTCTATTGCGGTCCCAGCTCGTATCCACCGCAACCAGACGTGTTTTATCACAACAACGGGAACGGCACTTTCACGGATTTAACTGAACAAAGCGGTCTGCTAAGTATCCCCGCAGCGCACGGTCTCGGCGTTGCCGTTGGAGACACCGACAACGACGGCGACCCCGACATCTACATCGCCAACGATCAAGACTTCAACTTCCTTTTTGAAAACCGCGGGAACGGCATCTTTGAAGAAATTGGATTGCTCTCTGGCGTGAGTTGCAGCGACATGGGGAAAGCAGAGGCAGGCATGGGGGTCGCCTTCGCAGACTACAACAACGACGGCAGATTGGATCTCACGGTCAGCAACTTTCAGAACGAAACGAACACGCTCTATCGCAATGAAGGTGGAAACTTTTTTATAGATACCACGATTATCGCTGGCATCGCTGAACACACGCACCGCTACCTCGGTTGGGGCATCGGTTTTCTCGATCATGATAACGACGGCTACAAGGATATCTTCGTCGCGAACGGGCATACGATGGATAACATCGCTGAAGTTGATCGCTCCACGACGACACCACAGCAGAACCTACTCTTTCGGAACTTAGGAAATGGGCAATTTGAGGACATCACGGCACAACTCGGAGCAGGTCTCGCACTACGTAAAACAAGCCGCGCCGCCGCTTTTGGCGACTACGACAATGACGGCGACGTTGATATCCTCGTCACGAACTGGAATCAGACCGTTGATCTGCTAAGAAACGAGGGTGGAAACAAAAATAATTGGATACAGGTCCAGGCGGTTGGGACGAAAAGCAATCGTTCAGCGATTGGGGCGCGCGTCAAAGTTGTTGCAGGTGAACTGACACAGTCCGCAGAAGTCAAGAGCAGTGGGAGTTATCTCGCATTTAACGACCTACGCGTCCATTTCGGATTGAACGATGCTGAAAACGTAGATTTGCTGGAGATTCGTTGGCAAAGTGGGATTGTTGACAAGGCGACCAACCTTACGGTGAATCAACGGCTCATCGCAATTGAGGGTGAAAAAATTGCGTCTGAATAAAAATGTTATTTTTTCTTGACAAAAAAGGTAGATTATTGTATGAATTAGTGCAATAGTTAAACCTACGGGAACCCCTTTACAGCATACCACACACCAAAAGGCGTTGCCCATAGGTTCAGGGCGCAAAATATTCAAGCGCTAATACCTACTTAATCGACAACTTGCGTTATTGGAATCGTAACTGCTCCCAAGAAAGCAGGCCTATCTTGCGTCTGTCTATTTAGTCAAATTTGTTTGGAAAAGGTTCGTTAAAATTTTTATTCTCAACCAAAACTCATTAAAGGAGGCTAATTTAAGTGAAATTGCTTATTTCAACACTCACTATCGCTGTATTGGCGATTTGTATAACAACGTCTGCGTTGGCAGACCTAAATGATGGCGTCATCGCTGCCTGGACCTTTGACGACGGAAAAGTAACGGATGCCATTGGTGATGCCCACGGTGAACTCTTTAAGGGTGCTAAAATCACCAATGATGGTAAATTTGGCAAGGCACTGGATGTTGATGGAAATCAAGATTCCCGTGCAGACATTGAATTCGACAATGACCTTGAGTCAATTATTGAGGGACCGCACACTGTCTCCTACTGGCTCTTTGTTCGAGAGGGTAGAGACCACTCCGGCGTTTGGAAAGGCGAAAAGGTCGGTTGGGGTGCAAATTTCACCTTCCGTATGGTAACGACCAGTAGTACCAATATGACGTGGGGAACAACAAGTGGCGGCAACGAAAACTGGTTCGCGACGGATGGTGCCATTGAACCGAATACGTGGCTCCATATTTGTCAAACAGCGGACGGCAAGGAAGCTATCGGGTACGTCGGAAATAATGGTAAAGTCGAAATACCTGCCAGTGGTCAGGCAAATCCGCAAGTTGCTCCGGAACCCTACAACCTGTTCCCAGATCGTCCCTTGGAACTTGGCGCAGGTCGAGGTATCGGTGGTAATGATGGAAACGATACGTTCCTTGACGGCATCATCGACGATGTCATTATCTGGGACCGCGCCCTCTCTGAAGATGAGGTCGAGGAACTCGCGAACGAATCGCGCCCAGATAAAGCACTCGCAGTCAAGGCGGAAGGCAAATTAACCACGTCGTGGGGGAAGGTCAAATCCTATCACCACCGCGATAACCGCCGCTAAGCCTAATTGAGAATCTAAAAATAGAGCGTGAAATAGTAAGGAGCTTTTTATCATGAAACACATTGGTTTACTTTTCATTTTAGCACTTATGGTATTCGCTACCAACGGTTACGCCGAACTCGCTGACGGTCTCGTCTCTGTCTGGAACTTTGACGACGGCTCAGCAAACGATTCTATCGGCAGTAACGATGGGGCATTTATGAACGGTGCCGGCACTGTAGATGCCGAATTCGGTATGGCACTTAACCTTGATAATCCCGAAAATCCGGCGACGGGTGAAAACACCGGACAATACGTCGAAATCCCCTCATCCGCAAGCCTTGAACAAGAAGACGGTGTTTTCTCTGTCTCGTTGTGGGCCTACGTCAGAACCGATGGCGGCAGAGACCACGCTGCGATGTTCTGGAAAGGTGAAAAAGTCGGTTGGGGTGCTCTTTTTATGGTTCGGATGTGTACCACGAACGCCACTAACATGACGTGGGGCAGCTGCTGGGAAGGCACGGAAGGGTGGTTCGCTACGGATAATGTTTACGCAGAAGAGGAATGGGTCCACGTCGCTTATGTTGCCGATGGCACAGAAGCAAAGGCGTATGTAACCTCTTCCGCTACCGGTGACACTGTTGTACCCGCGAGCGGACAAGAAAACCCGAAACCGATTACACCACCGCTGTTCACATTCGCAGACCAGCCTGTTGAAATCGGTGTCGGACGGCAGGTCGGGGGCAACCTCGGAAACGACAACTGGCTTGACGCCATGATTGATGAGGTCTACTTCTGGGATCGTGCCCTCAGTGAAGATGAAGTCCGGGAACTTGCTGGCGGTGCACTTGTCGGTGCTGTCAGTGTGGAAGCGCAAGGCAAACTCGCTACCACATGGGCACACATCAAGAAACACTAAGCGTCATTAACCTGAAACAAAAAAGGCTCCGGATTTCATGAATCCAGAGCCTTTTTGCTTATGAAGTGCTACGACATCGGAGGGCATACGCGATGGAAGGTTATTACGGCATTGGGGAAGTTTTCGTCAAAGTTGAAAACCTTGAACGCGCAGCGGAATTCTATCGGGACCTGCTCGGATTTGAGGTCGTCGAACGCAACAATCGGCAGCTGTATATCTACTTAGCAACTGGACACCTCGTCCTTAAGGAAGCCGGGAGTCCCGGACACGACGCAGGTGGACCCATGCACTTCGCCTTTGTGACAAGCACTGAAAGGATTGAACAACTCGTTGAACAATTCGCGCCTTTACCTTACCGGACTCGCGGACCTTTTGATTTTGACGACCCGCGCGGTAAATGCAGAGTTTTTTTTATTTTCGATCCAGACGGAAACGAGATTGAGTTTAATGACCTCTACTGTCCAGACAACTCAACTTAGTGGAGGAACTGAAAATGATAACCGCTTCAGAGATTAACGCCTTTGTTGAAAACGGCTACATCATTCGTAAGGAGGCACTCTCCGAGACCGACATCCAGACCTACCGACATGCGATTGATCGGATTCTCCACAAATGCCGTGTTGAAGGCCTACACGCCAATCATCTCCGTTATATAGATGGAGAACGCGACGACATCTGGGGGGTCAATAACATTTTTCACCCAAGTATCCGCGAGCAGGCACTTGTGAACTCACTTGCACACCCAGAGATATTGGATGTTATCGAAGCACTGATCGGGGAAAGACTCAGGTATCATCTCTGCACCTTGCTTGTCAGTTCGGAAGAAAAACCGTATCACATCAACTGGCATCGGGATTCCGCCCCTGACGGAGAAGTGCCGCTTGAAACGCTTCTCAGTCGCCTCAGGAGCCACGTGCAACTCAACGGTGCCCTCTATCAAGACGAAACACTTTACATCGTTCCCGGTAGCCATCGGCGTGAACTGACAGATGCGGAACGTACCGTTTTACAGCAGACACCAAAGGCAGCGATGCCCAATCAGCTCGCAGTGAAGTTGGCACCCGGTGACATCGTCTTCTATAACTCAAGTCTGCTGCACAAAGGATACAATTTGGTTGGCGCAAAACGGCAGACGCTACATTATGCGATTGTTGTCGCGCCACCACAGACCAAACCTGCCAATCCAGAAAGCCCAACGAGTCAGGAGTGGCTCAACGAACCGACGTTTTTGGATAGTCTCCCACCGCGACTTAAACCGTTGTTTGATAATTGGTTGAAGTATGGGTAACTTATTGGCTGCTTGGATTCCCGGCTGCGTTCTCATCTTCTTGTAGGAGCGAGTGTTTTTGCTTGGGGTGTTTTTGATAGGGTATTTCTGCGTATTGCTTGGGTATTTCTGCGGATTTCTTCATGCTCGCGACTTCTATACGACGAAAGCTAATCTTTATGACAAATCATCGCCGTGATCCAACAGAATCGCTTGAGGACAGGGAAGCATTTGAGGAGAAACGTATCAATTGCTTTGAGGATACGGAAGGTCCACCTATAAAACAGCGGGATAGAGATGCATTTCTGCCAGAACAGCGCACCGACTGCGGAGAGATGAAATTCACGATGCTCCAACCCCTCAAACTCGGCACCGACTGCCGCAACATCATGGAGTGAAAAGTAGTGCAACTTGCCGGAGTATCTCAAAAATGCTTTCCGATAGAGCCATACTGCTGGATGGTGCCGCATATTCTCGATGAAAATTGCTTTTCCACCCGGCTTTAGTACGCGGTAACACTCTTGAGCGGTCCGCGTGTGTTCTGTAAACACCAGCACGGATTTTGAAATAATAAAGTCGAAGGTATCGTCTGGAAAGGCGAGATGCATCGCATCCATGAGCGCGAATTCAACCGATTCGGCGACATCATGTTCCGCTGCGCGTGCCCTCGCCTCAGTGAGTCGAAAGGGGAGTAAGTCTATACCGACGACAGATGCCCCGCGTTTCGCCAGTAGCGCCGCAGTTCCACCCGTGCCGGTGCCTAATTCCAACACCTTTTTCCCTTCCAACTCCCCCATTTTCGGAAGAATGTACGCAAAGATGGGAAGATAGAAATCTTCCCACCAGAGTAAGAGATCTGCTTCAACACTATCCGAACGACTGGCAGATCCCTGCCCTTTAAGTGTCAACATATTTTTGGATTTTAGCATAAAAAGCGCGCAGCTTGAAACGCAGTGGAAAGCGGGTCTACGGGAAGGTGTTTTCAATCCCGCACCCGCCTCAACGAACGTAAGGAAAGTTAAGAAATTTTTCCCATCTTTCTTAGATTTGTGATGCAGCGTTCGGCACACTCAATCGGGGGATAGGCGTAACTTTCCTGCTCCACGATATACCACTCAGTACCGCCGACAGTCTCACAGGCGTGAAACACAGCCTCCCAAGGGATGTCCCCTTCACCGACGTTTGCCTTATCATTTGTGGCGGAATATTCCTTAAGATGCACCAGTTTCGCTCTGCCTGCATAGCGTTCGATATACGCGACAGGATCCGCACCCGCACGAAGGGCGTGACCAATGTCAATCTGCATCACGACATCGGCGCGGGTATTGCTACCGAATATATCCCACGGGATTTCACCGTCCAGCGATTCAAATTCACCCGTGTGATTGTGATAACCAGTAGCCATCCCTTGGTCAGCGATCTTTTCAGCGATGTCGTTGAAGAGTTTTGACGTGTCGCGCCACGCTTGTCCTGAACTTCGGTATTCTTCGGATAACCCGGGAACAATCAGATACGGGTTGCCGAGCACTTTGTTGAATTCAACGGTTTTGGCGAGTGCGTCACCGAGAAGTGTGTTGATACCCGTATGTGTCCCAGCGACTTTCAGTCCGAGATCCTCACACATATCGCGCAATTCTTCGGCAGTCCGATCATAGTAACCCGCAAACTCAACGCCTTCATAGCCCATCTGTGCAACCGCTTGCAGCGTTAAAGATAAATCGCCAGCACAATCGTCTCTGACGGAATAGAGTTGTAATGCAATCGGGATTCTACTACTCATAAAATTCTCCTTAATTTACGGTGTTAACAGCATGTTCGGTCTTGCGCGCTTCCATCTCTTGCCGCAACGCTTCAATCTGTTCGTGCTGCGCTTCGATTTGTTTTTGCTGCGCCTCAATTTTCTCGTCTTGTGCCCGTTGGTGTTTTCGCTGCGTCGCAACGATGATTTGCGGTATCCCTACAACAACACCAATAAAAGCAACTAACACTATAACCAGCCCGAAGATCTGCTCCAACCGCTTGTCCATCTCCGAGATTGTCATATTAACAATCTTAATTTCTTGAGAGACGTATTCGCGCATCCGCTTTTCAGAGGCAGTAATCTCTGTTTTCGTCCGCTTTTCAGCGGCAGCGATCTCTGCTTTCATCCGCTTTTCAGAGGCAGCAATCTCTTCTCTAACGATAATGCGGACATCCTCTCTAAGCAGCGTGCGGATTTTTTCAAAATCCTCCAAGCTGAGTTCGCTGGATGCTGGCATAGCCCAAATCAATAAACTGAGGCTTAAAATTAGTGTCAACCGCATCTCTTTTTCCTTCACGCTGTGAGAGGCGGGGTTTGAAACCAACCACGCCTACAATATTTATGACACCGATAGGTTCACGACCTGGCCACTATCTGCCGAGACGAGCCCGGCTTCAAGGATTTCTTGCGCATCCCGACTCACTTTGGCGTTACAGAGACCTTCAATCGGTTCACCCGTTTCCAAGCAGTGAATGAAGTACTCCGCAGCGTTGCGTCTCCCCTCTGGGAGTGCTTCAGGTGTTATCACTTCAGCATCACCCCCTGCAGGATGGAGATGGACCTCGTTTCCGCTTACCATCAAAGCACCTTCCGTCCCATAAACCACTGGGTTCGGTGTAATATAACCGACCTTTTGGGTCCAAGACGCCTCCGTGATGCCGAAAGCGTTTCCGTACTTCATAACGATGACAGCGTTATCATCAGGGATTGGATAATCTTTGACGAAGGTACCACGGAAAGCCGTCACCTGTTGTGGCAAACCGAGGAGGTAGGCACACATATCGGCACAATAACAGCAGTAATCCATCAACGCACCCGCCCCATTCTTTTCTTCATCGTAGAGCCATTCGTAGAAATAGCGGGAGCAACCGATCTCCATCGGTCCGTTATGCGCAGAACGCCACTTGAAATAGAAAATGTCTCCAATGCGTCCGTCTTTGATGAGATCCATTGCAGTATTAAGTGCTGGACTCCACGCCGTGGGCCAATTCACCATGAGTTGGATACCGGCACTCTCTGCAGTAGCCAGCATCTGATCTGCCTGCGAAAGGCGTGCAGCCATCGGCTTTTCAGATACGACATGGGTACCTTTTGCCGCCGCAGCCGCAACAATATCTGCACCGGCGTTGTTCTCTGCAGCTGCTTGGACGATGTCCAATTCCTCTTTTTCTAACAACTCTTGCCAAGAGTCGTAGACTTTCTCAACACCCGATTCCTCACTGAATTGTGCGCGTAACTCCGCATTGACATCGCCCGCTGCAACGATTTCAACGTTCGGGTGTGCCTTCCAATGACGGAGTTCACCCCACACATGGTCATGCACCAGAGATGCGAAGCCAACGCGATACGTTTTTGACATTTAGTATGACTCCTTGTTAATTTTATGAGTAATGAATCGTAGGGACGAGGTCAACTCGCCCGGTATACAAAAAAATACTCACACGTTCAAACTTGAAAGATGAGTCGTTAGCAATCAGCCGTCAACTATTGGCAATGAGCCAGACACCAACTGCTGTCTATTCTTCAGCTCGAACCGCAATTTTAATCGCAGTTTCACCAGCGATACGGTAGTCCCCATTAAGTGCGTGAAAACCGTCGCCGACCTGCGAGAGTGGCAGCTGATGGCTAATCATATCCGCGAACGGAAGCTCGCTCTGTTCAAGGAGCGGCAAACCGCGGACGAAATGCTCATAACTGCTTCCCCAGATCGCCTCGACCCGAAGGTTTTTGCGCATCAGCAACTGGTTAATGTTAAAGTCAATAGACCCCATATCCACAAAGTGACCAACCTCAACAAAAGTGCCGCTACGGCGAGTATACCCCAATCCTTCAGGCGTGGCAGGAAGGAAACCTGCGCATTCAAAGACAACGTCTGCCCCCTCTTTGCGCGGTGTTTCCGCTTTCACCAGTTCCGTCCGCTCTTCGACAGAGGTAACCTTCTCAATGTCGATTGTTACGTCGGCACCGAGGCGTTTCGCGAGTTCCAACCGTCCAGCAGGACCCCCAACCATAATCGCTTTCGCAGCACCGCTCAATTTCGCGCAAGCGAGCGTCACAAGCCCGATGGCACCCGAACCCTGCACAACAACGGTATCGCCGAGTTTTATTTCCCCGCGCATTGCTGCATGGACACCGACAGTAAAAGGCTCTGTGAGGACCGCCACTTCAGGCGATGCGTCGGTTTTTATAAAACAGGTATTCGGATGGACGAGGTACATATAATCAGCGAACCCACCGCGAAAATGCGGTGCCTCGTCCGGATTCCACTGGAACCCATAAGCACCGTAACTCGTCCCGGGCGCGAAGATAATTCTATCCCCTTCTTTAATCGGGTTTCCAACATAATCCGTCTCAACCCCTTCACCAAGTGCCTCAATGATACCTACGTTTTCGTGTCCCAACAGCACTTCCTCTTGGAAACCGTTCTGCCAGTTATGCAAGTCGGTTCCGCAGATGCCCGCTAACTCCTGACGGAGCAGCACCGTGTTAGGTTCAGGATCGGGAACTGGATACTCCCGAATCTCAAAATCTTGTCCGTGTGCGACCACGGCTCTCCCTGTTCGACTCATCATGCTCTCCCTCTCGTAAGCTTAGGACACCTGTAACACATCTACAGATATCCTATATTGACTCTCGTTCAGATATATTTCCTCTTATTTCGCGAGGAAATAATCACAATAGCAACAATAGCGACAACCGTAATTGGCAGCCAGAACGCTTCAAAGATCTCCCAGAAAAAGTTGAACCCTATCCAGAGCAGGACTTCAATCCCGACAATGGATGCCGTCTTGCCCCACGGGAAATCTGCGTTGTACTGTTTCTTTAACCGACTGGCATATATCCACGAAACGACTAATGTCCCCACAATAGCCACGAAGAACAGGAGATTCACAAGCCCTTGAATGCTGTTTAAAATGCTTAACATGAGAATTTGACTCCTTTTAAGTTTTTCTTGCTATTATAGAGACAGGCTATCTGAAAAAGATAGTAAAAAAACCCGGCCACTGCCACAAACTAACAGTTTGTGCTACACGGAACTTATCCGCTCTGGACAACTGTAGACCGCCATACTTTTCCCGCGCATGAAACCGACTAACGTGAGATTGCCTTCCGCTGCGAGGTCAACGGCGAGTGTAGATGCAGCGGAAACAGCAACAACGATCGGGATACGGGCAAAGAGTGCTTTCTGGACGATTTCAAAACTCGCCCGTCCGCTCACCATCAAAATATGCCGTTCAAGCGGCAGAAGATCCGTCAGCAATGCATGCCCTATCACTTTATCAACGGCGTTGTGTCTGCCTATATCTTCCCTGACAATCAGGAGTTCACCCGTCTCGTCAAACAATCCAGCGGCGTGAAGGCCACCCGTCCTTTCAAAAACAGATTGTGCCGCTCTTAACCGGTCATTGAGCTGATAAAAGACGGCTTGGTTAACGTGCATCCGTGAATTCAAGGGAGGCACCTGATGTTTAACAGATTCAATCGTCATCTTGCCACAGAGTCCGCAGCTGGCATTCGCGTGGAAATTCCGTTGCCAACCCGATTGCGTCTCAAGGTCGAGTGCTCCCGTGAGGTGGACGTTGACAATGTTCTGCAGCGACGAGAAACCCGTGGGCTGATCTTCAGAAGGCACCTCATCACAATACGCAATAATTGCGATGTCATCGCAAGAAGTTATGAGGCTTTCTGTGTAGAGAAAGCCCGCCGTCAATTCAAAATCGTGTCCTGGCGTCCGCATGACAACGATTAAACTTTGTTGCCCCACCCGGATCTCAAGCGGTTCCTCAACAACCAACTCGTCTTCGACTTGGGTCGGTTCAGCATAAGCCCAGCGTGTAATAGATTTTGTAGATGTCGGTTGCATTTTTTTAAGTTAGGACTAACGAACTCATTGGACGCTCACGGTTGCCAATCCGTTGGCGGTCGCTATCCATGCTCTATTATTCGCCACAACAAGAGACTGAATTGTTGTCAATTCACCCGATACGATTTGAGGGGTCGTCGTATCCTGCCACGCGCCAGACCGTGTGTGATGTGTGTAAAACAGATCGTTCGTTGCTATCCACAACACTAATGGCACTTCGGGTGTAGGCAGTAGTGGTTGCGCTTCTTCTTCGACTCCCATTTCAGCGGAGAATTCGGATTCCGACGGATCTTCTATTTCCACGATCTCCTCCGGCACTATTTCAGCCTCTTCCACAAAAGGTGCCTCGACCGCTTCCTCGATAGCAGCTTCCTCAAGAATAGGCGAAGTATCAAGAGCTCCCCGAATATAAATGTTCTTCAGTTTGTTTTCATCGTCTACGCCGGTGTGGAGCGTCGTCGATTTCCCGTTCCGACCATCTAAATCTGCCCGAAAATAACCGTTGGACTTCTCATCAGTGTTGAACCATGTGAAGAGAAGCTGCTCGGCCGCGGCCTCAATCCCGACGATTGTCATACCTTCTCGAATTGCTATCGAATGGTATGTATACCACTCTTCTATCTCTCGATCAAAGGTCCCAATCACGCCATCTTCCGAGACACACCAGACCCGTTCAGGTGTAAGGACCAACGTCTCAAGGTCGTCTGCTGGCAGTTGGCTGTTCGGAACGTTGTAGACAAGAGGCGGATCAAGACTCCCGCGAATCCGACGGATAGCACCGATACCGGTTGCGAACCAGATTTCTGTTTCGTCCATCTTGATGTCCCTGACCCAATCGGGGAAGCCATCTATGGGTGAATACGCCTGAATTTCGCCGGTTAACCTGTCGTAATGGATCGCGCCTTGCGAACGCGTGCCGATCCACACCTCTTGTGCGTTGACAGCGATGGCTCTAACATCTGGAACCGTTTCGACGGCACTATTAATAAGTTGCGGGATATCTTCAATAGGTATCCATTTATCATACGCAGTCTCAAACAGCATAATACCTTTCGCGGTGCCGATCCACAACTTTGTTTCATCATTGACGATAGCCTGTATCTGATTGTCTGGCAGTCCGTCTGCGTCTGTGTAAACCGTCCATCGCGTCTGATCAAGAATCTGTTTCGCCCGTTCCTTCACAGGCTCATCTATGCTTGACTCGTAGATGAGACTCGCTTCACTCGCAGCCTCTGAGATCCGACCAAGTTTTAAATTGACCTCAGCGCGGGTAAGGCGCGCTTCATAAACCCACTCGCTTATCGGGTAGCGGATAATAAATCCCTGTAAAGTATGAAGGGCATCTTCTAAACGATCCGTTTCTGCTTGGAGTTTTCCTATCAGGAAAAACGCCTTTTCGTGTTCGGGCCTGTCCGGATACGCTGTGATCGCTGATTCAAGGAGCGTCAGCCCCGCAGCCGCATCCTCCAACTGTTCAACGAATAGAAATCCGGTAATATAACGCAATGCGGGAACGGATGGGTGTTCTGGATAATGGGTCAGGATTAACTGATAGTTATCCACGGCTTCAGCATACGCGCCACTGGCGAGTGCGGTATCGCCGAACTCCTGAAAGAACGGCACGAGGTCATAATTGGCGGCATCAAGGATCGCCACAGAGCGGAAGCGTTCCAACGCGCTGGCAGTGTCGCCCTCTGCTTTGTGAAGCAAGCCGAGTTGATAGTGCGCAGCGGGGTATTTTGGGAGTTCCTCAATCGCGGCTTTAAAACGCCCTTTCGCGTTCTCGGGGAGTCCTAACTCCAAGAGCATGCGTCCATTGCGGAAATACTTCGCAGCGGTTCGATCTGGAACGTGTGTGGTATCTGACGTGAAATCAAGACTATAACCTGTCACGGGCAGCCGTAACACCTGTCCATTATACTCAATTTCAAAATGGGTTTCGGTGGCACCACGCCAAGTACCGGTTAATCTATCACCGTTCTCTCCATCTACGACGACGTACTGCTGACTGTAAGCAGGGGACTGATAGATGAATAGAACGGCTGATATTATTAGCGCGAATAGACGGTAAGTTTTCTGTTTTTTTGTTTGTGTCTTTTTTTTACAGGTCTGATGCAACATAATTTACCTTCAAAATATAGGTTGATATTTATAGACTTAATAATTACTTCGTCAAGCGTATCGCGCGGTATCCATGCCCAATATTGATGGGCGCGACAGTGGGTACGCAGACACGCCACCAAGCGGTGACGCTGCTCATATCTACCCCTATGATACCATCATTATACTACATTTTGGCGATAATATCAAGAGAAAACATAGGTGCGGCAGAGGCATTCAATTCTCCAAAACTTTTAGAAATGGTATAAATCCCGTAAGGACGCAAAGAGGTTGGAATGAGAATTAAATGGAAAGGGGTCAGCATCAACGATGCTCGAATTTTTCAGGAGGGGTTTGCCAAGAAGTTATTGCGTTTCGCGGCTTTTGTTGAGCGACCGGTGGACGGCGTAAGTCCTATCTAATGCAATACCTCTCAAAGTGCTGTAGCACAAACTAACAGTTTGTGCCACCACCTTCACTTTCAGAAAAGGTATCACTACCCACTCAGGTTATACCAAAGGGTCGCTCTTAGCATCGGGAGACTGGTGTTTCTGAAGGGCTGCGTCCTTATACGCAGCAACCAACTCATTTTCAAAGTCGATCCAGACTTGATGTTTTCGCCAGCGCG
>JAJECD010000030.1 GCA_022822215.1 Candidatus Poribacteria bacterium
CAGACGGTGGAGTGGGAATACGCGAATCCGGTCACCTTTTATTACGCGCTGCAATACCATGCCAAAGCCGATGATAATATTATGTTCGCCTTTGATGCTGCGATCCGTCCGATTGACGGTGTACGGCTCTACGGTGAATGGCTTATCGACGATATTCAGTACGTACGGACTTCAAACGATCCGCATGCGGTCGCGTGGCTCTTAGGGGGGACGTGGTATCCGCGACGGTTAAAACGGCATCTCGGCATTCATAGCGAATATGCGCGCGTCAATCGATGGGCATACACGCACCTTGTGCCTGATAATCAGTTCACGCACTTCGGTTATGTCATCGGGCACCCGATTGGCACGGATTCGGATGTGTTTCGATTTTCAGCGTCCTATCAGTTCACTGTTTCCACGCAGGCGGAAATCCGCACGGTGCTGACGCGCCGCGGAGAGGGAACAGTCGCGGATCGGTTTTACGGCGAGGATTACGAGGCACTCTCGTTTCCTACGGGTGTTGTTGCTCGAACGACGGAAATTGGCGGCACATTCTCTTATCGGCCACGAAATGGATGGAACGCTTCACTTTCTTACAGATGGCAGCACACGCAAAATAGTGAACATCGCACGGGGCAAATAGATCAAGCGCATAGGGTTATGTTTCATGCGGGGTATGTGTTTTAGGGTGAAAAATGATTCGCAAACGGACAGTTCTTCTCATTATTGCAACGCTTATGCTGATTTTCCTAATCAGTGGAATTATTAACGGTTTCCCACCTGATGTGCGTCTGCTTGCGCTGACGCCGAAAATTTTTGAATACAAGGGACTGGTCCAGAAGTATGCTATCAAAGAATCATTGGACGCGCGGCTGGTTTGTGCGCTGATTGTGCAGGAATCTGGGTTCAACGAAAAGGCGGTGAGTGCCGTAGGTGCACTCGGATTGACTCAACTGATGCCAACGACTGCAGAAGAACTCGGTGTCGAAGACCCATTTGATGTGGAACAGAACATTGCGGGTGCATCGCGCTATCTGCGGACGTTATATCACGCCTTTCCTGAGAGTCCCGAGGAAGATCAACATCGACTGGTGTTAGCGAGTTACAATGGCGGGTTGGGACGGGTTCGCGATGCGCAGGCACTCGTCCGTCATCGAAAGGGGGCAGATCCATCGCTGTGGGGTCCTGTAAGCATAGCACTGAGCCAACTGACACGACAGCATACGGGTCTACATAAAGAGGTGTGGGGAAGTGGTATACCTCCGCACGGCTATTTTGAAGGGTCTCATGAGACGCTGGCGTACGTGAATCGGGTGATGCATTATTACGGTAGGATCTGTTTGTACTTTCCTGCCCGATTAACTTTTGTGAGCGTTCATTGAGTCATGCATTATTACGGTAGGATCTGTTTGTATGGAGGCTTGCTGTCTTTCAAGGCATGATTCAGTCAGCTTGGTGGAAGATTTTATTGAGTTGCTCTGAGCGGTAGGCGAAGATTTTCTCTATATCGGGACGCACAAAAAATTTGTCAACGATCTGATTGCCCCAGACGGCGTATTCGATTGAATCACCTACGACCACTCCATTTTCTGTCTCGTCGAAGGTATGGGTGTGTCGCCAGAGCCGATACGGACCTCGGCGTTGTTCATCGACAAAAGCGTGCGGTGGATTCCACTCTGTAATCTCGCTCTGCCAGCGGAGTGGTATGCCGCGAAGCCTCAGTCGATAATCAATCCGCGTGCCGGGAGACATCTCAATTGGGGTAGGCGTTAGGACTTCAAAATGGAGCCATGCGGGTGTAATCATAGCGAGGTTATGGGCATCGGAAAAGAATGAGAAAACTTCTGTGAGGGGTCGTCCAAGCATCTGTTCCGTTTTGAAAAGAAATGTTTTCATTAGATACCTTCAGATGCTTGTTCAAGCTGGGAGAGGCGTTTGTCGAGTTCTTGCTGTTGCCGTTCTAAGTACAGGACATAGAGGATAAACACTAACCAGATAACGAGATAGGCAGAGGCGAGATATTTTAGGCGTGTGCGCTGTCCTTCTTCGAGTTTGGCAACAGACAACTGCACTGCCCGTTCCAGTACCTCTTCATCGACGGCTACGCCAGACGCAGACGTGGCTTCCGAAACAGCCTTGGCGACTTCATCAGAGGTCAAAGTAATCGGTACTTGCGCCACAAAAAAGAAGATAATTAAAACCGCTAAAAAACTGACTAAGATTGCTATTTTCATGAAGACGCCTCCGTGAGGTGTTGCTGTTGTATGGCTTGATAGCGCGCCTGTGCTTTCTTCATACGATACCGCACGATGAGTAGGAACGTGAACAGCAGAATGAGGGCAATAAGTGCTACCATCCATGTATACTGCATCGTTGTCTCAAGACTCCACTTTGTCCCGCGATCGGGATGCAATCCCCCGTGCCAGATGTCCACAGCATAATAGACGATCGGTACGTCAAGATAGGCGATAATACCGAGCACCGCGGAATAGAGCCTGCGTCTGTCGCCCTCCAGCGCAGAGCGAAGAATAAAATAGCCGATATACATCAGCCAGAGCACAAGCGTACTGGTGAGGCGTGCCTCCCAATTCCACCATGTATTCCATGCGTATCTTGCCCAAATCGGTCCAGAGAGGAGTGCGATCGTGCAAAAGACGATGCCGAGTTCGGCGGCGGCGACTGCGAGTAGGTCGTCATTGGGTTTCCGTTGGATGAGGTATTTGATACTGAAGACGCAGTTGACACCGAACGCCACAAAGACTGTCAGCGCGGCGGAGACGTGATAGTAGAAGATTTTCTGGACCTCAAGCATCGTGCCTTCAATTCGGGCATATCCGAAAATGAGATAGAGGGAGATGAAGATAAGGAATGCGGTGATGATGGCAATAATTCTCATATTTTTAACTATTGCTCCTGGACGGCGTTTCTGTTGTCAACCGACCGGTTCATGCTATAAGGAAACTTGGATACCGTTGATTTTCTAAAATCCTACTTTAGGTTATGAAAGGTCTGTTAGCAATTGGAATACTGCAAGGACAACGGACGCAGCAGCCCAGATTTAATCGTTAAAAGTCCCACAATGTGCTTCCTGTTAAGATTTCGGGTCCGTCGGAGAGTATTGCCACGGTGTGCTCAAAGAGTGCCGAGAGGCTTCCGTCTACGGTTGATACCGTCCATCCGTCTGTGAGTATCTGTACATCGGGAAGCCCGACGTTAACCATTGTCTCAATCGCGAGGACCATGCCCGGTCTAAGCCGTAAGCCGCGCCCTGCAACTCCCATGCAAGGGACCTCTGGTGCTTCATGGAGGCTCCGTCCGATGCCGTGTCCAGAAAAATTCTGGAGTACGGAAAAACCTTGAGATTCCGCGCCTTGCTGTAATTTGGAAGAGATGTCGCCGACACGGTTTCCGGGTTTCGCTTCGGCAATTGCATCGTAGAGAGAACTGCGTGTCACCTTCAGCAGACGTGCGGCTGAGGGTGAGATGTCGCCAACAGGAAAGGTAAAGGCGTTATCGCCGTGATAGCCGTCGATACTGACAGCCGTATCAATCCCTATAATGTCGCCGTCTTTGAGCACGTGCCTTTCGTCGGGAATCCCGTGGATGACAACATCGTTGATAGAGGTACATATCGTGGCGGGATAAGGTTCGTGTTCTGGAAGCTGATAGCCTAAAAAGGAAGATATGGCGTTGACCTCGGCGATTGTATCCTGTGAAATGCGCTCCAACTCGGCAGTCGATACACCCGGCGCGATTGCCTCGCCAATGCGTTTGAGGACAGTTGCTGCGGCTTTTCCGCTCCGCTTCATCTTTTCGATTTCAGTTCTGCTTTTGATTCTAAGTTTGTCCATCAAACTGTCAGTCCTATTAAGGTGTGTGCAGTCGTCGTGTCAACACGAACATTGACCATATCGCCGATTTTGGTATCGGGAACCTTCGGAAATACAGCAGTTTTGAAGCCGTCGGTTTTTCCGTGATATTTATCGGCATTCCGCCGTGATTCACCCTCTATAAGCACAGTGACGGTATCACCGACGGTATCACGATTGATTGCTGCGGAAATGTTTTCTTGGAGTTCGATAATCTGTTTAAGCCGTTCACTTTTTACCGTCTCCGGCACATCGTCAAGAAAGGCTTTGTGTGCAAGGGTTCCCTCGCGTTCGGAATACTTGAACATGAACGCCGAATCGTAGCAGATATCCGCCATCATCTGGTACGTCTCCATAAACTCATCATCCGTCTCACCACAGAAACCGACGATAATATCGGTTGTGATAGCAATATCGGGAATACGTTCGCGGAGTTTGGAGACGAGGTTACGGTATTCCTCAGCCGTGTAGGTACGCCGCATCCTTTCAAGGACTTGGGTTGAACCGGATTGGAGTGGGAGGTGTAGGTGTTTACAGACGCTCGCAGAACTTGCCATCGCATCAATCATGCTATCTGTGGCATCGGCGGGGTGTGGCGAGGTAAATCGCACGCGTTCTAACCCGTTGACATCACCGACGGCATAGAGAAGGTCTCCGAAATCGGCACCGTTGTCGCGGTAGGAGTTAACCGTCTGACCGAGCAGAACGACCTCTTTAAAGCCTTGGTCTACGAGTTTTTCGACATCCTCAACGAGAAGTTTTAGCGGAAGACTTCTTTCTCTGCCACGAACGAACGGGACGATGCAGAAGGTGCACATCTTATCACATCCGCGTTGAATCGTGAGCCATGCCCGGATTCCCTCTTTTCGGATGGGTGCGATGTCGGCGTAATCCTCGCTTTTGTCCAGCCGTAGCCCGACGAAGGGATCTCGGTCTGTCATGGAGACGTGCGATTCGACACCGCGCGCCAGAGAATCGAGAGCCATGGGTAGATTCCGATAGGCATCGGGTCCCATCACGAGATCGACATAAGGTGCTGCATCCAGGAGTTTGTCCCGGAGATGTTGCGCCATACAGCCACAGACGCCGATAATAAGGTCGGGTTGACGGCGTTTGCGGTGATTAAGCTGCACAAGTCGATTGATAACTTTGGTTTCGGCGTTTTCCCGTATGGCGCAGGTATTGACAAGGACGACATCCGCATCGTCGAGATGTGGTACGGTCTGGTGTCCGTTTTGCGTCAGGATACCCGCCATGAGTTCACTATCGCTGACGTTCATCTGACACCCGTAGGTTTCGATGTAGACGCGTCGGGTATGTGAAGACGCTTCCGCCTGTGATGCTTGCAGCGGATCACCTGCTGGTTTATCTTTATTATACAGTGGGAAAAGTGTTTGGTTTTGCATGATCGTCGTTAGTTAATAAGATGTGGGGATTTGGAAATCCCTCCTCCAAAACTCAGTCGATATAATCTTCGTGGTATTTCCAGATATCAAAGGTAAAGAGATCGCCGATGTATGCGAGGACACGGTATCTCAAAGTGCGCGTCGCACCGGCATCCACTGTAAAAGGCGCGACCTGTGCGAACAGGAATCCTTGCGACGTGTCATCAGCAAAAAAATTCGTCTCGCCATTCGTCGAATGCGGAAAAATAGCGACACCGACAGCATTTTGTTCAGCAGTTGTGATACCAGCGATTGTTCCCCACGCCGATTTATTTCCGTTGACTTCCGACTCACCAAGCCGTCCATCTGCATCCGATGCTTTGCGGTATTCCATCTCAATCGCACGCGCTCCAAGTCCGATGTTGCCTGTAAACTCAAGCGAAACCGTTGGTGCGTGTAGTGAGACCTCTATGTCCAACACCTGTACTTCGGTTTGGCGGGGATGGACTTTTGTCGTGAACGTCTCTATCAGGAACGGTTCTGGTGCACCGGACGTTGTGACAGTTGCGAATTCTTCCGAGGATTCCGCAAACGTCGGTTTTCGCTTACGTGTGGGTAGCTGCTCACCGTTGACGGGTCCGAGTGTGAAGCAGATTCCCGGCGGATACTGTGCCCGGTTGTCCTCGTCCGCTGTTACGACCTGTCCGTTCGGTGCATAGAGCGGATGGAGATAGGACGGGCGTTCAAGGTCCCCGTAACAGCACGTGAGTATCGGTAAACCTTCTTCCGCAATAGATAACGCTGTTTTGCTAACTTCGCGATGTAACATAAATATCATCATAAATTATACCATGTGTCTTGAAATAATGCAAATGGTTGTTGAGTTATATGGGTCATAAGTTGTAGGTTATAAGTTATAAGTTGGTGGTCTGAAGCAGGATCGAGATGTTCGTAGTAGTGCGATTCATCGCACGTCATAAAACGCTATCAACGGGCAATAAATTACCCTACTACGAACTCAGTGATTTAGCTTCCTTTGTTATCTGGGTTTGGAATATGGTATAATTTAAAAGGAGGATTTCATATATGGCACCTATTATTGGCATCACATTTGGCTCGAAGATTATAAGCGGCACTTCCGAAAATTACATCCACGCTATTAAAGAGTTCGGGGGTGAACCTCGCATTTTGTACCCTGGCGTTCCAACTTCTGAATTTGCTGATATTAATGGACTTTTACTAACAGGCGGTGGTGACATCCATCCACAGTACTTTGACCAAGAATGGCATCCCTCGCTTAAATACGTTAGCGAAGATCGCGATGAATTGGAGTTACCGTTATGCCGAGAAGCAATAGAAGCAGATCTGCCTGTCTTCGGCATCTGCCGCGGGATTCAAGTCATGAGTGTTGCGATGCAG
>JAJECD010000418.1 GCA_022822215.1 Candidatus Poribacteria bacterium
GGTTCTCTTCGATGCACTTTTCAACAGCATATTCAGCGATGACAGTCTTTCCCGCACCTGTTGGGGCGGTGACAATGACTGAAACATCGCGGTCAATGGCCTCGATCGCTTCTTCTTGAAATCGATCAAGTTGTAAGCCCTTGTAAAGCATTCAGCCCTCCTTTGCACGCCAATCCCGCTTTGCTTGCATAACGTTATGCAGTTTGAGATGTGATATTACTCTAAAGTAATTGTAATAGACACGGTATTTTTTGTCAAGGGTATTTCTGGGATTCGATCCGTTTACCCTTGACATCCCCTCTATTCCGTGTTATTATAGTATAAGAACGCCTGAAATCGGCTACCGGAGGTGGAGGGAAAAGTTATGCGAAATGTTAAGCAGAGACGAAGGCAACACAGACCTACTTGGTGGAGAGGTGCCTTGGGGATCCTGATGTGTGTTGTGCTTTTCAGTGTTATCGCGTGGGCACAAAAGAATAACAACGAAAACCAGAAAGGTGTCACCCTGGCTGACCTCGGCGTGACAGAAGCGCAGAAAACGCAAATTGAAGCCCTATGGGAACTAAAACGCCAGAAACAAATTCAGGCAGTCGCCGATCTGAAAACGTTGAATCGGCTTGTAAGGGAT
This sequence comes from Candidatus Poribacteria bacterium, assembly GCA_022822215.1. Taxonomy (GTDB): domain Bacteria; phylum Poribacteria; class WGA-4E; order WGA-4E; family WGA-3G; genus WGA-3G. The sequence continues at coordinate 629 of JAJECD010000418.1, forward strand.
TCGCTTGCCGTAGATGTGGAGATTCAAGAAAAGTTGGATGCCTTCCGCGCGAAACGTATGGAGATGCAAGAACGGATTAACAAAACTGAGGAAGAACTAATTCAGACGTTGCCTGCTCGAGCACAACTCCATTTGACGGTTTTAGGCGTACTGGACAACGGTATCCCGCGGAAAATGACGCGATCACAAAGCGATAAGAAAACTGACGAGAACGCTACACCCCGTCTGAAGCAAGAGGCGCAATAAAAAAGTGGAGGATACCAGACTTGAACTGGTGACCTCTTGCATGCCATGCAAGCGCTCTCCCAACTGAGCTAATCCCCCACTCGACTATTACCTTTAATTATATCATATATCTTCAGGGAATGCAAGAAAAAATTGCTTCTTCAGAAAAATGGCGAAAAACCAGCAAACTGATCCATTTTTTCCCTTTGCCAAGTGTGCGGAGTCCGAGATTCAACTCGCAACGGGCGCGCTCCTTATTGCACAAAGTGAGTACATCGCGCTTAAGATTGAGGACTATCTGTGTCGGTTAGACGAGATGGCGAGTGCCGTTCGAGAACAGATTCAGGACACAATGCTCCCTGAACACCATATCGCTGAGTTGAACCGCTGTCTTTTTCAGGAAAACGGATTTACGGGAAACACCGATAACTACTACGCCTTGGGGAACAACTTTCTGAATACTGTGCTTGACAGCAAAACTGGGATCCCCATCACGTTAGGTGTTGTCTACATCGAAGTCGGTAGACGTGCGGGGTTACCGCTTGTGGGTGTTAATTTCCCTGGGCATTTCCTGGTTAAATATCAATGTGAGCATTTAGATATTCACCTTGATGTTTTTAAAGCGGGACGTTTCATGTGTGAAGATCGGCTTCAGGCAAAACTCACAGAAGTGATGGGAAAATCGGTGCCATTAGAACCCAGTATGTTAGTGGAAGCCTCGGATCGAGAGATTTTAGCGCGTATCCTACGGAATTTGGTACGTGCCTATACGCTATTGGAGCGTTACGATAAAGCACTCATCGCAGCAGAACGCATCACGTGGTTGTTGCCGAATGCAGCAACGGATTATCGTTTGCTCGGTTATCTGCATTACAAAAATCATGCTTACGGTGAAGGTATTACGGCTTTTGAGAAGTACCTTCAGGTTGCAGAATCGCCACCAGATGCGGCGGCGATTGAGCGGGACATACAACATCTTCATAAACTTCTTTCGCGCTTGAACTAATTTGAATGAAAATTTTAGGGGTCGATACCTCAACTCCCATTGGAAGCATTGCCTTAATAGATGGCGATAATTTAGTGGCAGAGCATACACTTAATATTGTCCAAGCCCACTCCTCCAGACTGATGCCTGCAATTGATAGCGTCCTGAAATGGGGTAACATTACAGTAAACGATTTAGATGGATGTGCCGTCGGTATTGGACCCGGATCGTTCACCGGTATCCGTATCGGTATTGCGACAGTTAAATCTATCTGCTACGCTGTTGATAAACCGATCATCGGTGTCTCAACTTTGGAGGCAATCGCTTATAACCTACGCTGGTCGAATAGCATTATCTGTCCACTGCTGGATGCGCGGCGCAGCGAAATCTACGGTGCCGTTTTTGAAGGAAACACGAAATGGCAACGCCTCAGTGAGGACCTCTGCCTACCAATCGACGACTTCTTGGAACGCATCAAAGCGGAGACTACATCGGACTGCACTATCAACTTTGTTGGGGACGGGTTGGAGACCTACGCGGAGATCGTCTGGGAAAATCTCGGTGAGCGGGTGCATTTTGCTGATACCATTTTCAACGTTCCGCGCGGGGCGACAGTCGCTTATCTCGGCGCGCAACGCCTACAGCACGGAGATTGTGATAATTACTGGAGTTTGGTACCGAATTATGTTAGGACTGGATTATATTAAGGCAAGTTCGATTTAGATGAACCGCATCTTTAAAAACACGTCGAGCCTCTTTAGCGCGCACCTTATCAGTCGCCTCGGTTCACTCGTAATAACGATATGGCTCATGCCCCGTTATTTCTCAGAGAGTGAACTTGGCGGCTATTTTGTTGCAATTGCACTCACTAATCTGATTGCGAGCCTGACGGAACTCGGCATGCAAAACCCGCTCATACGGGAAATGACGCTCCACCTGCAACAGACGCGGCATTACCTCGGCAACGCACTGATTGTTCGCTGCATTCTGTCAATCATCGCTTACGCCATCATGATTGTTAGTGGTATATTCCTCTATACCCCGATAATCGTAGAGATGATCGTCTTCTTAGGACTGGCAGAGATTGCGAATTCCTTAGCGCAGTTGTATCGGTGCGTCTTTCGCGCCCACGAGAAGATGAAGTATGAAGCGTTCACCGTGATAGCCGAGCGTGGCGTGTTTCTCTTAATCGGGGGGGGTGCGATTCTCTTCAATTACGGACTGATGACTGTCTGCCACGCCATGTTGGTAGCCGGTTGTATGAACCTAATCTTGAGTGTTGGGCTCACGCGATTCCGCTTTACGCCGCTCGGTTTTCAACCGAGTCGAGAGATTGTGACCGTGCTGATGCAGCAAGCATTGCCGTTCGCTATTGGCAACCTTTTCAATCTGCTCTATTTCCGAGTGGATGCGATTCTGGTGTCGAAACTGAGTTCGGACGGCGTGGATGCCAATACATGGTACGGCTTGGCGTACACAATCGTTAATGCCTTCACGATTCTGCCGGGTGCGTTCATGATGGGGGCGATGTTCCCAGTCCTATCACGAGCATGGGAACGTGAGAAAGAGAGGTTTCCGGCAGCATGGACGTTTGGGATGCGATGGATGTTACTGACTGGACTGCCGTTCGCCGTTGGGCTTTCGATACTCTCTCCTGAAATTACGCGAGTACTATTTTCGACCTATACACCGGATGAACAGGACAAAATATCAACGGCACTCCAATGGCTGAGTTGGTCGGGTGGGTTAATCTTCGTAACGACAGCCGTGCAGGCGGTGCTGCGTGCAACGGATAAACGGCGTGACTTTTCGGTTCTTATGGGAACAACGGCACTCCTGAACATCTGTCTGAATTTATTTCTAATTCCGCGTTTTAGTCATGTGGGTGCGGCGATAGCGATGGTTGTCAGTGAAGGGTATCTGCTTGTCGTTGGGATTGGCTATATCTCAAAAAATATCGTCAGATTCCGCGAAACGCCGCTTATACTGCCGACGCTTTTAAAAGCTGCCTTTCTTTGTTGTGTGATGGGCATCGGTTTGACGCTGTTGAAGGGGCTTCTGTCTATTTGGGTGTTGATTCCAGTGGCGGTGCTGTTTTATGGTAGCGGGATTGTTCTGTTTGGGGAATTCCGGACAAGACTTCAGTTTGACTGAATCTATTTAACCTCAGCATTACAAACCCTATTCCACAAATTCTACGGAAATTCAAAAGGTTTCTCACGCATTCTATAAAACTATTTATGGCGGACATTCCGACATAGAATTTTGAATTAGCATAACGATCGACGTTTTCTACAAAACATATCTTGACCGGTGCAAATTCAGATGGTATAATTATCGAAATCTGGACACAATTATATTAACCCAATCCGTAAAAACTGATGCTAAGGAGAGGAGCACGGGTTTTCCCCAATTTGGACCCACTATGAAAACGAAAAAATACATTTATTGGCAAGACGAAACGATGTTTCTCGGATATCTTGAGGAATATCCTGATTATTGGACACAAGGCGAAACAATAGAAGCGTTAGAGGAAAATCTTCTTGACATTTACACCGAACTTACCAGCGGCACTATTCCGTGTGTCCGGAAGGTTGCTGAATTACAAATTGCATGAAAAGACAAGACCTGATCCTTAAAATATGAACTTCCAAACCCACTGCAACCACTATCTACAGGATGTCCGCCGCACCCAGGCCAACCC
>JAJECD010000259.1 GCA_022822215.1 Candidatus Poribacteria bacterium
TTACATTGCATAGAACCACCCTTTTTGCCCTGAGGACAAGTAAAAAATCTACACATGTTCCCACCAGCCAGAGACCTCAATTGGGAGATTGGAACAGCGAAAAGGCGAATTAGATAGCTCTACCATTCAATCAACTTAACAAGAGAGATTATTGTCGTGAACACAAACAGATTTTCAATAGTTCAGAGAGGAGTAAATGTTGTGAGAAAGGAATCTCAAGCAAAGACAAATTTCACCCGTATGGGTAAAATTTTGCTTTGTGCGCTTATAGTGTTTTACTTGGCTGCGCCTCACAGTTATTCGCAGATTGAGTGGGATGCCGCAAAGTTCATGCCGTTGTCTGAGGTGAAACCGGGTATGACGGGGAAAGGCTACACAGTCTTTTCTGGAACAACGGTGGAAAAATTTGAATATAAAGTTGTGAGTGTTGAGTACGACTTTTATCCGGGCTGGCATGTCGTATGGGTAGAAGGGCTGAGTGACAACTTTAAACATACTGGGGTCGCAGGCGGCATGAGCGGTAGCCCGATGTACATTGACGGACGTCTCATGGGGGCACTCGCACTTGGCTATTTCAACCAACGGGAACGCTCTAATATTTTTGGTGTTACCGCGTTTGAATCCATGGTCAAAGTTGCAGCGCGCGGCATGACCCCCAATTTCAGCTACGAAGGGACCCAACTCTTTAACCTCAATTCAGCAGCTGCATCGCAAGATTACGGTCTGGATATGGGCCCCTCTCTTTTCGGCGATGGTAAAATTGCACAACCGCCATCAATTTTTGATGAAAGATTACTGACTGATATATCTAATTCCCATTCCCAGGCGAGACCGGCACAGTTATCAATACCCCTTGCGCTACCGCACCTCAATTCGGAAGTGATGGCGTTTGTTCAACCCCTCTTTGAGGCGTTTAACTTTACCCCCGTGCAGGCAGCCGGCGGCGGCAGCCCCGTGAAGGAATCACCCGTTGAGGCAGGACAGATCGTCGGGACGGAGTTGGTAAAAGGCGATGTTTCGTTCTTTGGCTATGGGACGATTACCTATATAGATGGAAACGAGTTACTCGCTTACGGACATCCAAGCTTCGGAGAAGGGAACGTTAATCTACCGATGTCGGGCGGATATGTACACTTCATTTTTCCGAGCCGTTCACGCTCCTTCAAAGTGGCATCTCCAACGCAACCGATAGGGACTTTAGTGCAAGACCGAGAGCCAGCCATTGCTGGTATTATCGGTAAACATCCAAGCTACGTTCCTGTGAGTGTTAATGTGCAGACGACCGACGGAAAACAGCATGAGAAGGCATACGAGGTGATGCGACACCGCAGCTTCTCTCCCATTTATACAGGAGTCGCAGCGTCGTATATCATAGACGCGCTTGAATTCTATCGCCATGACCATACGCTTAATCTGGATGCAAGTATTACTTTAAAAGCACATCCCGATCTCAAAACGCGTGAATTGGTTTACAAGAACATTTTTTCCTCGAGTAGCTCACCCAGTTTTGGTATCATGCAGACAGTCATGCTCCCTCTGTTGCAACTCAGTAACAATCCTTATACAAACGTCCACGTTGAGAACGTCACGCTGGATCTGAAAATAGAAGATAAGCGACAAACCGCCAGAATTCAGAGTCTCCGAATGGACAAACTTCGCTATCGTCCTGGCGACACTGTTGCGGTAGAAATAACGTTGCAGCCCTATCTCGAAGCACCCCTAACACAGAGCGGTACGATCACTATTCCTAAGGATGCGCCAGAAGGGCTTGTCACACTCCTCGCCGGAAATGCGAATTTTCATGAGTCTTGGCAGCGTTCCCGTGCGCCACTTAATTTTCGCCACAAAAACATCAACCAACTCATCAAGCTGCTGCAACGCGGTGAACGGAACTCCGATATTATCATGGAACTCTTTGTGTCCGAACCGGGCCTTACCGTTCAAGGAGAAGAATTCGAGAATCTGCCGCCTTCAGTTATGTCTGTGATGAACACCGCAAAGCAGACCGGGAATAGTGGATATACCTCGGCGACGACGCTACAAATTGACAAGGTCGCCACAGATTACGTTATCTCTGGCGGTGGTATCATTCGATTGGTTGTTGATAGGAACGCTGAATAAGGCTAAATCAATTATAGACAAAAACTTAGATTTGGCAGCTTGCTACATCACTTTTCAAGTCTCGCCTAAATAACCCTACAGGAGGGTACTTTTAATGCGCCGTGTCATCTCCTTTTGGAGTCTTATTTTAACCGTTTTTATGCTCGCAAATGTCGCACTCGCCGTCAAGACTTCGTTGTGGGAACAGCAAAATCACGCCGATTTTGAGGCAGGCAAACCGAAAGATCTTTCACTCACAAGTACCGGTAACGTTATGTTGTCTCCTAAAATCGAATCTTTCACGAAACTCAAAGAGACTCAGGTCTGGGCGCTTGTTGAGGATTCAGCAGGCAACCTCTACGTCGGCACTGGTAACGAAGGAAAAATCTATAAAATTAACGCCGATGGAGACACCGCTGAACTTTACTATAACTCACCCGAAGTTACAATTTATAGCCTCGCCATTGGACCCGACGATGTTCTCTATGCTGGTACAGGACCGGATGGATTGATCTACAAAATCACTGACGCGACAACACCGCCACAGACGATTCTCAATGAAGGTGATAAATACGTATGGTCGTTGCAATTTGACGATGCGGGCAATCTCTATGCTGCGACAGGCACGGACGGTAAAATCTACAAAATCACACCAGCGGGTGAATCCAGCGTTCTCTTTGATGCTGAAGAGAAAAATATCATGACGTTGCTGGCAGCAGAAGACGGATTTTATGCCGGAAGTAGCGACAACGGGATCATCTATCACGTTATGAACGACGGCACAGCGAAAGTTATTTATCAAGCCGACGAAAAAGAGGTGCGCGCCCTGGCAATGGATAGCCAAGGGAACCTCTACGCTGCAGTTGTTACCTCGGCACCGGCGGAACCCTCAAGAGGTCGCCGAGGCGCAAATGGGCCCCCGACGCCGAGCGGTCCACCCCCACCTGGCGGTGGCGCCCCTCAAGAAAATAAATCCAACATCTACAAGATTCGTCCAGACGGTACTATCACGCCAATTTGGAATTCGCCGGAACCGCTCATCTTGGCGATTGTCCTCGAAAGCGACACCCAAATCCTTGTAGGCACCGGAGATGATGGGAAACTCTATCGCATCAACCCGATGACTGGCGATCACATTGAAGTCGGGAAATGCGCAGCGAACCAAGTCATCGCGATACAGCAAAAAGAGGTAGACGGGAACACCCGAACACTCCTTGCAACCGGAAACCCCGGTAAACTCTTTAGGCTCACAACGACTTACGTCGAAAAAGGCACGCTTGAATCAACAGTCCACGATGCACAAAGCCTCTCGCGTTGGGGTAAACTCTCATGGGAATCCGAAACGGCAGAAGGAACGGCTATCTCCTTCTCAACCCGTACCGGCAATACCAAAAAGCCGGACGATACATGGAACGATTGGTCAGAGGAACTCACAACCGCAGCAGGTTCTCAGATCCCGAACGCCGATGCCCAGTACATCCAATGGCGTGCCAAGATTACGACCAGCGATACCACGCAAACTCCCATCTTGAAGAAGGTAACGCTTGCCTCTGTGCAGACTAATATTGAGCCGAGGTTTACGAGCATAGAAATAAATGACGGCAGTGGCAGCGGTAACAGAGAGCAAGGACGGCGTCCCTCCGGTGGATTAGCACCCCCCGGCGGGCGCGGTGGCAATAGTGGTGGATCCAGCGGTGGAAACAGCACGCCATCTAAAAACTGGAAAATTAACTGGAAAGTGGAAGACGCAAATGACGACACTTTGCAGTATACTGTCTACTACAAAGCGGTTACTGAAAGCAACTGGCGACTCTTGAAAAAAGAACTATCTAAGGCGGAACACGAATGGGATATCACCACTGTCGGAGATGGACGCTACACAGTGAAAGTTGTCGCAACTGACAAGCTCAGCAACCCAGTTGGCTGGGCGAAATCTGTTGAGAAGGTGAGCATGCCGTTTGACATAGATAACACCCAACCCTCTATCGGGGAAATTCAGGTCACTGCGAATGGTAACGGCACTTACAAAGTTGCTTGTGATGTCACAGACGTGAGCACCCCAATTGAGAAAGCGGTTTATAAGATTGACAACGATGAACACTGGAAAGCCATCTTCCCCGAGGACGGCATCTTTGACTCCAAGCAGGAGCGACTTCTCTTGGAAACCGGTGAGCTCGCTGAGGGGGCACACACTATTACCATTCAGGTAACAGACAGGGCACAAAACGTGGCAGTACGCCGCGGCGGTTTCTAACAGGTTTTAACAAACCGTCTCAATTGACGCGTAAGCGATGTCCAACAGCGCATCTAACGCTGAAATCGACACCTGCAGCGGTGGCATCAGGACGATGGTATTGACAAGTGGACGGAGTAGCGCGCCACGGGTGAGTGCCTCTTTACAAACCCGGATACCTACCTTCTCCTCAAAGGGATAAGGCGTATGGGTATCTGGGTTTTTCATTAAGTCTATACCTGCGGCAAGCCCGCACACACGCACATCGCTGACATGCGAAAGTCTGTAGAATTCTTGAAGCCGGTTTTTGAAGTGTTCAATCGTAGGTTGGAGTCGGGAAAGAAGATTTTCACGCTCGAAAATAGCGATATTTTCTAACGCGACGGCACACGCTAAGGGATTACCCGTGAAAGTGTGTCCGTGAAAAAAGGTTTTGAGGTCTTTATATTCGCCGAGGAAGGCGTTATAGATTTCATCCGTCGCTAACGTCGCAGCGAGAGGGAGATAGCCCGCAGCGAGCCCCTTTGCTGTGCATAAGAGGTCGGGTGTGACGGCTTCGTGTTCACATGCCCACATTTTGCCGGTGCGTCCAAACCCGGTCATCACTTCGTCAACAATAAGAAGTGTTTTCCACTGTTTCGCCAAGGCAGAGAGCTCTTTCAGAAACCCTCTTGGTGAGAGCAGCATACCACCAGCACCCTGAATTAACGGCTCCAAAATGATACCTGCGATTTGCCCGCTATGCGTAGAGAGGACATTCTCCACGGCATTGAGCCATTGGGTTTTAATCACCGAGTCGTTAGTATGGCGGGAACGATAGGTTTCAGGAGCAGATACACGGAGCCCTTTGAAAAGGAGGGAATCAAAGGTCGCGTGAAAACTATCAATGCCGCCGACACTCATAGCCCCTATCGTATCGCCGTGGTATGCTTTATCAAAATGAACAAACAGTTTCCGTTGCGGTTCACCCCTATGCTGCCAATACTGATACACCATCTTCAAGGCAATTTCGACAGCGGTTGAACCGTTATCAGAATAAAATACCTTATTGAGTCCTACCGGCGTGAGTTCTACTAATTTTTTTGCGAGTTCAATCGCCGGAATGTTGCTATAACCGAGCAACGTGCTATGCGCGACCTTATCCACCTGTGTTTTGAGTGCGGTGTTTAACTCAGGATGATTGTGCCCATGGACGCTCGTCCACATAGAAGCCACCCCATCAATATACCGGTTTCCATCAACATCAATAAGGTAGCACCCTTCACCACAGGCAATAATAACAGGTGCCTCTGCCAACCAATCCTGCATTTGTGTAAACGGGTGCCAGAGGTAACGCTTATCCCAAGCAGCAAGCGTCTCTTTATCAATCATAGTCTCTAACGGGTTTCACTATCCCTTGAGTTTGGCGTAATGGACTGTTGGCTCAAGCCCGAGCGCGTCACAACTTCCATTTTTGGCGACAACAATCGTTAGCACTTTATCCCGATAAATCGCCTGAAAGTCCTCCGGTTGTCCGGAGAGCGGTAAGGTATTTGTGAAGCCGTTTGGGAACGAACTTGCGCGCCCTAATATCGGAGCGAACCTCGGATCATCCAACTGGGTCTGAACGGTTAAAACACTTTCAGGAGCGGGCGTTTCGCCCAGCATATACGGGGAACTGAGATTAATTTCATAGGTGTAGTCGGGCATGCGATCCGGCAGATTGTACGCCTCTTTGCTAACCGAATTCGGTACCCATCTTGGAAACTCAATTTCAACTTCGTAGTGGCTCGCCTTTTCTGTGATACGATTCACCATCCCGTAGCGTCTGTAGCGTTCCCGCACGTCATCAGAGTAGAGCGTGCCGTCGGTATCAACGGATCCGGGTACTGTCGTGCGCGCTTGTGTCGGCGTAGCAACGAGAGCAGAACGTAAGCCAATCAGCACCGGTGTAGCAACTAATGAAGCAATCCAACCATAGAACGCCGCACCATAACGCCGTTGCTCGACTGTTGAGTTGAATTCGTCTTTAAACCGATAAACACCTTCGACGATCGCAATCACTATTCCTAGGAAGATCATCAAATTACCTTCACCAGTGAATAAGCTCGCGCTTTCCGCTCTTACACCGATTAAGAAAAGGATAAGCGGATAGAGCGTTATATTGATGAGCGCGTTGATAGCGGTTGATACCGCTGCACTAAAGACGACAGCGTTCCCTGCCATCTCTTCAAGCCGTGTTTTAAAACCTGCTGAAAAGGCACCGAGTAGCGGTTGCAAGAGCAGGACTAAGAGATTAAAAGGGGCACGCAGCCTTGACTCTGGCGTCTCCGGCACTTGTGCGAATTCTTCGGGGATGCCCTGTTCCTTCCCTCTTCCCGTCGTTCCAGCCTCACCCTCTCCGCTGTCAGCAGTTTCAGGTTTAACGAAGGTCTCGAAAAATTTACGATTTATCTCAATGAACGGTTGCCACTCGGCTGGCACATCACTTTCCATTGAGATTGCGTCAACCGGACATGCAGGTTCACACGCAGCGCAGTCAATACATTCATCAGGATTTATATACAGCTGATTTTCGCCATCTGTGGTATGTATACAATCAACCGGACATACGTCAACGCATGCGGTATCCATTACGTCAACGCACGGTTCACAAATTATGTAAGCCATTTCCCCCTCCTTTTTGTAGGTACTTCGCTATTAAGTATATCACAATTAGTCACAGATAGCAAGCAATATTGCTACCGATGAATTAAACCTGTAGATTCCCGAACATATCTGTAGAAACAGATTTTGGACTGTTGCGATAGGTCGACTGCCTATCGTT
>JAJECD010000401.1 GCA_022822215.1 Candidatus Poribacteria bacterium
GAAGCACCGCATCGTAGAACCGCATCGTACCTACACAGTCATGGATACTTGAGATTGGCTCCCGGTCTTCACGGATTGCGTTGACAAACTCAGTGAGGCTGATACCGTCGCCTGTCAGTTCACCGTTACGCTGATCAGAAAAGTTTGAGGTGAAGGTGTTCCCGGATTCCGTGAAGTGTTGGGCACCCCACAGCCCATCTAAAACGATGTATTCGTGTTGTCCGGTGATTTCGATGTAGTCGTAGTTGCGCTGCCACAAGCGTTGGCTCGTCAGTTGTAAGCTGCCCACTGCGCCGTTTGCGTATTCTACTGCAACCGCAAACGCGCCTTGCCCATCGACTTCATTGTGAAAAACGCTAAGTTCTTTCACGTCTGCCCCGGCGATGTGTCGCGCCAAGTCGAAATGATGGATGGCGAAATCGAGCAGATATTGCTTCACGGTCGGATATTTTCCGCTACAGAACGAGCAGAAGAGCTGCGTGAGTTGCCCGAAGGATTCGGTCTGCATAATCTGCTTTGCCTCCCGGACACCGAGGCTGAACCTGCGCTGGAAGTTCACCATTAGCGTTTTGCCGTGTTTTTCTGCGGTTTCCGCCAAAGCGAGGGTTTCCGCGAGCGAGGGTGCCGGAGGTTTCGGGACGAAGACGTGATATCCTGCAGCGAGGGTTTCAAGCACAAGCGATTGTCGAGGGTCGGGGCCCATGGAGATGATGACGGCTTCGAGGTCTTCTTTTTCAAACATTTCGTGCCGGTCGGTGTAATATCTACCCGTACCGAATTTACCGGCAGCGTCTTTTGCCCGGTTTTCGTCTGCATCACAAACGGCTTGCAGTGCGACAGGGGCGAGATGAAGTGCGGGATAAATGGTGTGCCTTGCGAAACCGCCGGCACCGAGAAATCCAATCCGAAGAGGTTCCATATCTGTTTCCTTTTTTTATGGCTATCAGCGGTCAGCAGTCAGTCTTCAGTTACTGTCGTCGATGGGGTATCGTTCTTGCGAGGACACTAATCGTTGACGAGGGTTACTGACAGCCGACAGCCGAAGACCGACTGCTAATCCAGAGTTTCTATGGAATTTAGCACAACTATCGGGGACTGTAAAGAAAATTTTTGTGCTTGTGTTGGCAGACGGTGAAAATTTCAATTCAACCTAATTGCGGAAATTGTGTCAAAAGATAAAGTGCAGAATTTCTGATTGCTGCGGTTATAATACAAAAAAATATAAAGCAAAGACAAATTTTGCCCACACGGGCAAAATTTGGATAGGAACAAAAAATAGAATGCTTAAAAAAGCAGGTGTCCAACGGCGAAACTTCCGCTTTGCGCTGCTGCAAGGCACCTTCATGCGTATTAACTTGGCGTTTGCGGATTCATCGACGGTACTTCCTGCTTTTATCCATAAATTAAGCGGATCCGATATTTTGGTAGGGCTGACGGGTTCAATGATGACAGTGGGTTGGATGTGGCCCCAGCTCCTGATATCCAACCTACTGGAACATCGCCCGCGCAAAATGCCGTTCTACATACTGGGGATGAGCGTTCGCGTTTTGGCGTGGCTTGCCATCTTCTTCTGTACGGTTGCGATTGGTGAGCGAAATCCGATGTTGCTTGCGGGTTGTTTTTTGGGATTCTATTTCTTATCCTCCTCCGCTATGGGGATTTCGACGCTTCCCTATATGGACATCGTCTCTAAAGCCATAGCACCGCAGCAGCGCGCTCGTTTCTTTAGTCTACGCCAATTGTACGGCGGTTTTTTCGCGATTTGGGTCGGTTTCTTGGTGCGTGCCGTGCTCGGAGACGAATCTGAATTTACGGGCATACTCGGAAATATTACACGGGCGTTTAAAACGTTCACGATGTATTTTATCGGCACTATCTGTCGCGTAGAAACGGATCTCGGATTTCCGTATAACTATTCCCTTCTCTTTATCTGTTCGGTGCTGGCGGCGTTTTTCTCTTTCATTAGTTTTTTGGGGGTGCGTGAACCTATTCATCCCGTCCAACCGGCACGGCAACCTATCTCGCAACACTTGAAACAGGGACTGCACTTTCTGCGGACAGACCATAATTACCGGCGATTCATCTTCTTCCGCGTTTTTGCGCATTTCTCTGGGATGGCGTCCCCCTTCTATATTCCCTATGCACTGAATGAACTCAAGTTTTCAGAAGCGACAATCGGCTTTTTCATCGTGTGTTCTGCTTTGAGCGGTGTGGTTTCAAACACAATCTGGGGATACGTTGGTGAAAGGTATGGCGTTCGATCGGTACTGATTATCACAGCCGGACTCATGGGCATTCCTCCGGCACTTGCCTTTTCTTCGAGTATATTACCAATTCCGTTTCAGATGCCTGCTTTCTTCATGATTTTTATAGTCGGTGGTATTCTGTCAAACGGCATGATGGTCGGTTTTATGGCATATATGCTGAATATCGCGCCACCGCGGACTCGTCCGAGTTACATCGGTTTCATGAATACGCTCCTCATGCCTGTGAGTTTTGCCCCGCTTCTTGGTGGACTTCTGGCACCGCATATCGGCTACCGGTGGTTGTTCGCTATTTCGGTAGGTATTTGCATCGCTGCCTTCCGCATTGGGATGAAGTTGGAAGAAATTATGCAAGAAAATGAGGTGGCAGCGGAAGACTAATCCACTCAACCTACGCACCGTTCTTAAAAATCTCTTCACAATTCCAAGAATTTTTTCACTTTTCTAAAATTCTGCAACCTTTTCTTCCCTAAGTCGCGTCTTTAATAACAAATGGGAAGCCCTCTTTTTATTTTTGAATAATAGGTTGTTATCTTTGGAGAAGCATCATGGCAGACACAAAATACCCGGCGACTTTGTTGTTCACACCAACGCAATTGGAGAGCAGTGATGATCGTGACCTTGTTGAGCGGGTTCGGAATGGAGAGACAGAAGCGTTTAATCCGCTGGTTCTGAAATATGAAAAAAAAATATACAATCTGATTTATCTACGTGTTCACGATCGGGAAACGGCGCGGGATCTCTGTCAAGATGTATTTCTAAAGGCGTTTCAAGGGTTGCCGCGCTTTAGAAGAGATGCGACGTTTTACAGTTGGCTTTACCAGATTGCTGTCAATTGTAGTATTGATTTCCTGCGAAAACGGAATAGGCAAAGGGTGCTTATGTTTGAAGCGTTACCTGTTGATGCCGACAGTGAGCTGCCGATGGCAGAGACACGTCCTTGCCCTGCTGAGGCTCTGGAAAGTGAAGAACTTGGACGTATTATTCGTCAGGCGATTCGCCGACTCTCACCCGGTCAGCGTCGCGTTTTTAGGCTGCACTATCGAAGGGAACTCCCGATTAAGGAGATCGCGCGCCGCCTGAACAAGTCGGAAGGCACTATTAAAACGCACTTATACCACGCACATCGCCGCCTACGAAGCATGCTCCTACCCTACTTACGGAATGAATCGATTGAATGGATTGGAGAGCCTTAAAGCGGTCATTAAGAATACGCCTCTATTCCTGAAATAATGTTATTTTGTCGGTCAAAATTCTTTTGAATGTTGTCGAAGTCGTTATTAACAGTTTCCTTTAGATTTGCAACAGTTTCTTTTAGATTTGCAACTTCTGACTTTACAACTGCCACATCAGTTTTTAGCGTTACAATGTCGGCTTTTATAGGCTTGATTTCTTCTTGAAGAATCAAGCGTATCTGATTGAGGTCCGCGTCGGCCAACTCACCAAGGGCTGGCAAAGCGATCACTGAAAAGAGTATTGAGAGGGCAAGTATCGTTTTCATAGGGTGCTCCAGTGCCAGTTTGATTTTATCCCCCTGCGGAGGTGGAAGGGTGGCAGACATGCCTTGCAGCAAGCTTCGCAGTGCCACCCTAAACTGGATATTTCAATTATACCATATATCTTCGATAAAATCAATCGGATATTTTTTGGAATTTTTGAAAGCAAGGCAGAAAGCCAAGAGGTTTTTGACTCTGATCGCCCAGTAAATTGATTTTTACTTATAGGCAACAGTTGAATCGAGTGGATAGATCGGTCGCCTAACCTTCTGGTAATCGTAACTGAAAAGGTTCGGACTGTGAACCCCTGGGGTGTCTACGTCCAGAATCTGATGTGCGATTGGGGTGTAGTCTGCTCGGAAATGGACAGCGGATTTGAGGGCGATGAGTTTACGCGTCCGCGGTTCAATCCCGACGCTCCGAAGCACTTCAGCATCGTAAGGTTGGATCCGTCTTTCCGTCAAGACAATCTCAACGCCGCCGACTTGGACAACAGCGGTCTTGCCCATGTTCCCAACCGTGCCGCGTCCCATCGGACCCTTAAGGATAAATCTACCGTCAGAGAGTGTTTTGACGTATCCTGTGAGTGTTACGGGTGCGCCGTGTTGTGTGTCCGTTTTCCCGCCGACATTCAGTTGAACGCTGTTTCCAACACCTGCTTCGTGGGCTTGTCCAACCGATTCGGGGTCTGCAATCACCGCTACCACGGCATCTTGCACGTCTGCTGCTATGAACTTCTGTAGAATCGTTGTGCCGTCACAGGGACCTCCGCCACCTGGGTTATCCGCCCCATCGGCGAGGACAATCGGTCTACCGTCTGTCTGGTTGGCGATTTCGATTGCGGCTTCGACAGTGTGTAGGTTGAATGTAAACTGCTCGCGCATGTCCCATATCTTGGCGGCGAATTGGTCGGCATAAGCATCAGCGAGTGCCATATCCCCGTTGGTCGTAACGAGTATTGAAACGCCAGCATCCGTTATATCGGCAAACGGAAAGCCCATAGAGAGGGTTGCCGTTACCACACCGGGCTCGGTTTCAAGGGCGTGGAGTGCCTCGATGACGCCTATCATTGGCGGTTTCATTGTGCATTGTGCCGGGGGTGCGGTGAGTAAAGGGAGTTGACGGTATGCCATTGTCGGTTGAATCTTGCCTTCGTTCATACCAAAGAGAAGCTGCCCGGCTTCAAACCCGCGTTCGTAGCAGTCTACGTGTGGATAGGTGTCGAATCCGATGATGGTGTCGGAGTAACGCGCCATTTTGGCGGTGATATTGGCGTGTAGGTCGAGCGTTGTGACGATCGGTGTCGTACCCACGATTTCACGCACTGCCTGAATCAGGTCCCCTTCTGCGTCTTCGAGTGCATCTGTTACCATCGCACCGTGTAAGTCGAGAAGTACGCCATCGAGGTCTCCGGCGTTCTGCAGAAGCGTAAGGAACTCTTCCTTAAGCGTCTGATAGGCGGCGTGCGCTACCATGCCGGACGGTGTCGCAAATGACCATAGGAGCGGGACGGGTTGTAAATTGAGTTGCTCCGCGATGTCGAGAAAACCACCGGTGATCGTTCGCGTACCTCGGAACGCTGTGATAATTTCGTTACCGCGATGGTAACTCCCCTTTTTAAAGTTATCAATAGTTGTCACGACGGGTGAAAATGTATTCGTTTCATGTCCGATACAACCGACTGCGATTCGCATGGCCTCTCTCCTTGGCGTTTAGATACTTCGTAGATTCTGAATCAAATATATCACATCTTTGATGGTGTGGCAAGCAGAAGTTTACCAGATTTCTATTTATTGAAAATCCGAGATTTGATAGAATGATGGACAGAGGTTCTTAACTTGCCAAATTTCAGCGTTCCCACGATTAAAACAGATACAGGAGTATTACTGTGGAATATACCTATCTCGGTCGGATTGGATTACGGGTGAGTCGTCTCTGTCTCGGCACCGTTAATTTTGGTCGGCATGTGTCCGAAGAAGATACGCTGCCAGTATTGAGTCACGCCCTACAAGCCGGTATTAACTTTTTCGACACCGCTAACATCTATAACGACGGTTTAACAGAGACGATTATTGGCAACTGGTTAGCAGAAGATAAAAGTCGGCGCAATCAGATTGTTCTGGCGACCAAGCTCTATGGTCAAACGGGTGATGGACCGAATGACGGTCGTTTATCGGCGTATCATATCCGTCGGGCGTGTGAGGAGAGTCTACGCCGTCTGCAAACCGATCACATAGACCTGTACCAGATGCACCACGTTGACCGCCGTACACCGTGGGATGAGATTTGGCAAGCGATGGAGCAGTTGGTGCGTGAAGGGAAAATTTCCTACGTCGGCAGTAGCAACTTTGCCGGATGGGACATTGCGCACGCCCAAGGCATCGCGGCGCAACGCGATTTCCTTGGACTCGTCTCGGAGCAGAGCGTCTATAATCTCCGTAGTCGGATGGTTGAACTTGAAGTGCTTCCGTGTTGTCGGGAACTCGGCTTGGGCGTGATCCCGTATAGTCCAATGGGCGGTGGGTTGCTCTGCGGTGTATTGGACAATCCGACCACTGGACGCCGCGGCAGGGAATCGAATAGGAAAACGATCGAGACACATCGATCACAATTTGCGGCATACGAAGCACTCTGTGCATCAATAGGACAACCGCCAGCGAACGTTGCTTTGGCGTGGGTACTTAGCAATCCGGACGTTACAGCACCGATTATCGGACCAAGGACGATTGAACACCTTGAGGAGAATCTATCGGTCTTGGAATTGAAATTAGATGCTGAAGTTCTCGCAAAGCTTGATGAGATTTGGGCGGGTCCCGGGGGTGAAGCACCAGAGGCGTATGCGTGGTAGATAGCGAATAGCAAATAGCGAATAGCCAACAGCCACTAAAAAAGGAGCAAAAATGTCAGATCGTCCAAATATTTTGTGGTATTGTACAGACCAACAACGTTTCGACACCATCGGAGCGTTGGGAAATTCACATATTAATACACCGAGACTCGACGAATTTATGGGTCAATCGGTTACATTCACACACGCCTATTGCCAGTCTCCGATCTGCACACCCTCTCGTGCGAGCTTTCTGACCGGTATGTACCCATCAGCCGTAAGCGTTACTGGCAACGGGAACCCGGTTTTCCCTGAATATTACGAAGACCGGCTGATTACGCATGCCCTCGCACAAGATGGTTATGATTGTGGGTTGATCGGAAAACTCCACCTCGCGAGTGCCTTTGATGCACAAGAACACCGTGTGAATGACGGGTATCGCTACTTCCAATATAGCCACGACCACGGCAAGCCGAACGCCCTTGGACACGAATACGCAGATTGGCAACGGGCGCAAGGTGTTGATCCTGAGGCGTTGATAGCAGGGAAGGCAATCTCCCAGACGTATCCGAACAGGTCTGGACGCGTACCAGAGCCGACACCGGATCGCGACAACGTTCCCCCACATCTCCATCAGACCTATTGGTGTACCGAGAAAACGATTGAATTTATTGAGAAAAATCGTCGCGAAAATCAGCCGTGGCTCCTTAGCCTCAATCCATTTGATCCGCATCCACCGTTTGACGCGCCTTGGGAATACTATCGGCGATACGACCCGGAAACACTGCCCGGTCCGCACTTTCAGGAGAGCGACATCGCCTTTCAGTCAAAATTGACAGAGGCGGGTATCGATTTTCAGTCGCAGGCGAAACCGCCTTCAGAATGGGACGACAAACGGATGCAAGCGTCTTATTACGCCATGGTTGAACAGCTCGACCACGAGTTTGGACGCACCCTCGACTATCTTGATGCGAACGGACTCCGCGAGAACACGATCGTCATTTTTACTTCTGATCACGGAGAGGCACTCGGTGACCACGGATTGGTATACAAAGGCTGTCGTTTCTATGAAGGTTCCGTGCGGGTGCCGTTGATGATTTCATGGCCCGGGCAGTTCCTGCAGGACGTTCAAAGCGATGCGCTTGTTGAATTGCTCGATATTGTTCCTACGCTGTACGATGCGTTGGGTGTGGACATTCCGTATTACGTGCAGGGCAAATCTCTCGCGCCACTCTTACGCGGCGATGTACCCGCCAGCGACCATCGCGAGGCGGTACGTTCTGAATTTTTCGGGGCAATCGCATTCCCCGATCAGACACACGCCACGATGTATCGCGATCGACGCTGGAAACTTGTTGTGTATCATCAGAAGGGGATTTGTGAGCTGTATGACCTCGACAACGACCCATGGGAACATAACGATCTCTCAGAGCATGCTGATTATCAATCTGTCAAGTGGGAACTGATGCAAAAAAGTTTCGATAGAGCCATCTATGCGCACCCGCAGATGATACCACGGACGGCTTCGCATTAGCAGAATAGCCCTCAGCGGTCAGGACGTTCCGCCTTCCCCGCTGGCGAGGTTTTGCGGCGTACGCGCCTAAATGTGACGTACATTCCTAACCTCGCCACCGCTAACGTGTAAAGGTGATAGCACCCAACGCCTAAAGGCGTGGGCTTCGGTTTCATAGCGACTGCGGTTTTCGCTAAGCGTCCACCGTCTTATTTTCGCTCCACCTGCGGGCGTTTCCCTGTAGGGTTCTACAGGCATATCGTTACGGAACGGCT
>JAJECD010000324.1 GCA_022822215.1 Candidatus Poribacteria bacterium
TAACAAAAAACTCTAATACAGGAACCGTCAAAATCATATAGTTTCTTCTACATTTTGACAACGGATTTGACGCGGGAAATACCGAATCTGATAATGCTTCAGTATTTATTCGTGGTGGGCTGAGGACTCCTATAAAAGTTATTTATTTTCGCTTTAAACTTATCCACAATTCCTGCGTCTTAATAAGAAAACGTGGAAACCATCAAATAGAGTAAAAAAAACAGGGAGACCGCTCTTGTCAGGCATACCGGACTCAGAGCGTTCACACCATGCAACAGACGCTGAACACATCCTCGCTTGTTGAGTTAGTCCGACAGGCATCCGCTATTTCTGAGCAAGACTATAAAGACATCATTGCCGAAATCCAACAGACAGGTGCCTCCGAAGCCGCTGTGCTTTCCAAGCACGGTGTGCCGTCCGATATCCTCGCGCTTGCTACAAAGAGCGTTGAATATGGAACACCTTTTACGCAATTGGAAGGCATTTTCCCTGAACCCACCGTCCTTGAGAAGGTCTCCCCTGGGTTCGCATACCGCAATAAAATTGTGCCTATCGAGTTAGTGGATGACGCACTCACGGTCGCCATGTCAGATGTCTTAAATATCGTGCTCATTGACGAGCTCCAACTCATCACAAATTGCCAGATTATCCCAGTTCTCGCCGATGAAACAGACATCGATGAAGCGATTGTCCGTCTCTATGGACGCACAGCAGAGAGTCTCCTGAGCGCAGGGATTAAGGGGCCTGTGGGGGCAACCGCCACGCTTGAACGTGAAACGATTGAAGACTTCGGCATTGACGAAAAGGACCTCAGCCAAGATCCGACCGTCATCCACGCCGTTGACCAGATGATCATCGATGCAGTTCGGATAGGGGCAAGCGATATCCATATCGAACCGTATCCGACGCAATTGAAGATTCGGTTCCGTGTTGACGGTGTGCTGGAAGATCAACCGCAACCTCCCGCCTACTTACAATCAGCGATTACCTCTCGTATCAAAATTATGGCAGGTATGGATGTTGCAGAACGGAGACGGCCCCAAGACGGCAAAATCAGCCGACAGATTGGGAGCGTCGGTAACCGACAGATAGATCTTCGTGTCTCCACCGTTCCAACGGTTGCAACACTGCACGGTGAGAGCGTTGTCCTCCGTATTCTTGACCGTCAGTCTATTGAATTCGGACTCGAAGAACTTGGACTGACCGAAGACAATTTTGAGCTCTTCCATCGCATGATTCGCAAACCGCACGGCATTATCCTCGCCACTGGTCCTACGGGTAGCGGCAAAACGACATCACTTTACGCCTGTCTGAAAGAGATTAACTCACCGGATGTAAAAATTATCACCCTTGAAGACCCCGTCGAATATGAATTAGAGGGTATCAATCAAATCCAAGTTAATCCAGATATCGACTTCACTTTTGCCGATGGGCTGCGTCACATTTTACGTCAGGACCCAGACAAGGTCCTGGTCGGTGAGATTCGGGACTACGAAACCGCGGAGATGGCGATCCACACATCCCTGACAGGTCACCTTGTCTTCAGCACCCTTCATACAAACGATGCCCCTGGGGCTATTACAAGGCTTGTTGATATGGAAGTTGAACCGTATCTCGTCGCCTCTACAGTGGAGGGGATCATCGCGCAAAGGCTTGCCAGACGCGTTTGCAAGGCGTGTTGCGAAATGTATCTACCTGAAATGCGAGAATTGGAGGGACTTATGGGGAACGGCAGCGGCAGCGCTTCTCCGATTCCGTACGACCTGAAGATTCCGAAAGCCGTGGGTTGTAAGGAATGTCGAGGCCGTGGTTACAGAGGTAGAATCGGCATCTTTGAAGTCCTGTTCATGACCGAAGAAATCCGAGCAATGGCACTTAAACAGGCATCAACGAGTGAAATCCGTCGGCTTGCAATTCAATTAGGAATGAAAAGTTTACGAGAAGACGGTTGGCGCAAAGTTGCTGCGGGTTTGACAACCGTTGAGGAAGTCATCCGGTTAACACAGGAAGATGAATTCGATTTCGGAGAAGTTGTGTAGGGGTTCCTATACCGTTTTCCACTACGGGTGGCTCAAGGCTGAAGTGTCTTTAAGGCACTCGTATCATCCGAAATTATGACGGAGAGGTTGATTGTGCCGACATTCCGATATGAAGCCCTCACCCACAGCGGTGGCACCGTTAATAATACGCTGGAAGCCGAATCCAAAGCCGAACTTATCTCCCGATTACGACAGATGGGCTATTGGCCCACGAATATCGTTGAGGAAGCGGAAGACACTGCTCCAACAGATATACACCGATTGCTACAGATAGGTCGGCGTGGGGTCAAAGCGGCAGATGTCGAATTTTTTACCTACCAGTTGGCAACATTGGTAAACGCACACGTCCCGTTGCCGCGCGCCTTAGAGGTCGCCCTCGGACAAATCGAGAGTCCCGCACTCCACCGTATCGTTTCACAAGTCAAATACGATGTCGAACACGGTGCGACCTTTCACGATGCGCTCAGCCAACACCCAAAAACATTTTCAAATCTATACATCAACATGGTCCGCGCTGGTGAGAGCGGCGGTGTACTCGGTTTAGTCTTAGAACGTCTCGCAGAATTCGCAGAACGGCAGAGAATCCTGAAAAACGATGTTATTTCAGCACTCTTCTATCCAATTATTTTGCTAACGCTTAGCGTCACTGCCGTTACAGTCCTCATGATCTTTGTCATACCACAATTCACGGCAATGTTCAACGATTTGGGAGTCGCGTTGCCACTTCCAACCCAGATACTTATCAACCTAACGGCTGCCTTTCAAACCTATTGGTGGGTCGGACTTCTGATTGTTCTTATAGGTGGCGCAGGGTTAAGACAATATCTTCAACATGAAACCGGTCAAGTCTGGTTTGACAGGTTGAAACTGAAATTGCCGCTTATTGGTCCGATATTTAGCACGTTTGCGATTGTCCGTTTCACACGGACGATGGCGACGCTTTTAGAAAACGGCGTACGTATGCTCCCGGCGCTCCAAGTCGTAAAAGACACGATAGGAAACAAGATATACAGTAACGTCATTGCGGCAGCAGAAGTAGAGGTTGAACAAGGCTCAACACTCTCGCGTGAACTCGGTAAGAGCAGGGATTTCCCTGAATTCGTCACGCACATGGTGGCTGTCGGTGAAGAATCCGGTGAACCTGTTCACATGCTCAGCAAACTCTCTGAATACTACGATTTAGAAATAAAAAAGAGTCTTGAACGTTTAACGAGTTCCATCGGTCCTCTTGTGATTTTACTGATGGGTATCATTATAGGGTTTATCGCCGTTGCGATGATCCTGCCGATCTTTGAAGCGAATCAACTGCTTAGCAATTAGCCAATACAGGAGAAGATAAAATGCTTATGCACCTAAAATCCGATGAATCCGGATTAACCCTCATAGAACTGACAATCGTGATTGTCATCTTAGGTATCCTCGCAGCCTTCATCGCCCCTCGCGTTATAAACGCACCGCAGCAGGCGAAAGTTGCGAAGGCACAAACAGAAATTAATAGCATTAAAACCGCATTAGAACAATACGCAATAACAACAGGTGAATACCCAACAACTGAACAGGGACTCAATGCCTTGTGGCGTGCTCCCAGTCCAGCACCGCCGAACTGGGATGGTCCTTATGTAGATAGCCCAAGTTTTATGGATCCGTGGGACAATCCTTATGTCTATCGCCAACCGAGCAGCCATTACGGTTACGATTACGATCTCTACTCCATGGGAAAAGATGGCAAAGAAGGTGGAACGGATCTGGATGCCGACATCACGAATTGGGTTGACGAAACAACAGGAGTTTATTAGAACAGTGCTGCAAACCAGAGAGCGGCGCGATCGACAGGTCGCTCCACTTTCACAACCTCAGATGTCCTGTACGTCAATCGGCACACGGTCTCCGGGATTCACAATTACGGAGTTACTGCTCGTTTTGACGCTCATCGGTGTGCTCTCGGCAATCTCAATGCCAGCCCTAAAAGGGTTTGCAGCGACACGCAGGCTAAAAGCGTCTGCCGCTACGCTGAGGAGCCTCCTCACATTCGCACGAGACATGGCAATAACAGATCGGACAACGTACCTGGTGGTTTTTGACCTTGATAACGATCAATACTGGCTCGCCTCCAGTGAAACGTTTAATCCGAGTAACCCACTTCGGTCAGCCCTCACTGCCCAAAACTCTACAGCCTTAGCCGCCATCCAGAACAACATAAATATCACCACCGCTACAACGACTACAACCGGAAATGCCGTTCAACAGAATCCTTTGTCCCGCGTCAGCGGCATTCTCGGCGTGCCTCACTCGGTGGAACAGAATGTAACCTTGGCTGCAATGGTAACTAACACCAACGGGAGAGCCGTTCAAGCCGATTCAGGCGTAGCGCACATCTATTTCTCGCCTAATGCGACATCCGAAGAGACACTTGTGTACCTCCGAAACTCACGTAGTCAGATAATGTCCGTTGCTGTCGAAGCGGCGAGTGGACGCGTTCGCACCCGACAACTTGTCCCTGCGGAGATCGAAATGTTAGGATTTACGCCCGAAAATTAGCGCATCTCTAACTTCTGCCCGAAGGCACCAAAAAACATGCAATACCCAATCAAATACGCAATGCGAAAGGAAAAAGACGGTTTTACGCTTGTCGAAATACTTGTAACGTTAACGCTCTTGGCGGCTGCGCTCCCAGCACTTTTGCAGGCGTTCACCACCGCTACACGTAACCAAGCACTTTCAGACAATAGTACGACCGCGCTCTACCTGCTTAAGTTTCGGATGGCGGAGATTGAAATGGAGGGTTACCCAGATGTCGGACAGGAATCAGGCGAATTCGGTGAAAACACGCGCTACCTCTGGCGTTCTGTTGTTGAGGATATTGAATCTGAAGAGGTTGAAAATATCCGACGGGTTACGGTAACCG
The DNA here is from genome assembly GCA_022822215.1 of Candidatus Poribacteria bacterium. Lineage (GTDB taxonomy): Bacteria > Poribacteria > WGA-4E > WGA-4E > WGA-3G > WGA-3G. The sequence continues at coordinate 4,945 of JAJECD010000324.1, forward strand.
TCACATGGCAACATAAAAACAGAGAACGCTCAATGTCTATGAGCACCTTCATGGCGGACCGACAAATGGAGCAATAGCGGTTAGTCGTTAGCAATTAACAGTTAGAGAGGTGCGATTTGCGGTGGAAATCTTCGGAACGGACGCGGAAACTGAAAAAGTGAAAATGGAAAAAAAACTGACTCACATCACAACTGAAAGCGGGTTGACCCTCATTGAAATGCTCATGGCAGTCAGCATTCTCGTTATTATTGGCGGTTCGGCGTATTTCGCTTTCAAAACAGCTGTGGATGCCTACCATAGGACGGAGGAAAGGATATTAGCAGCGCAAAGATGTCGGGTAGCCATGGATCGGCTTGTAACGGATCTACATAACATGCAAATTTCACTGGAGGCACCAGAACTCGCGCTTTATACACAAGACGGACCGAGTCAACTTGGCGAGAGGGATATGCTCAGTTTCGTTACATTGGCAAAAACAGACCCGGATCCGTTTCTGGAGCAGCTCGCGAGTTTTCAGGCACAGAACACCGCCCAAGTGCCTGCACCGTTGCTAAGCGATGTGCAACGTGTCGCTTATTTCGTCGGACCCGAACTATCACCGGGTGAATCGGCACTGGGTTCAGGAGGTTTCCAAGGTGGGATCACAAGCGGCGCAAGCAATGAAGAGACAGGCGAGTACGCGCTTTTCCGGGTTGCAACGACGACACTCGATCCTGAATCCGTCATCGGCACCTTGTTACAAACCGGCGAGGTCCCACAAACAGATGAGAACGGTGATCCTATTTATGTCGATATAGCGACCCTCATCGCTGGGCTCGTCAGCTTTGATCTAAAGTATTTTGATGGACAGACAGAAAATTGGAATACCACATGGGATGATACTGAAAGTCTACCGAGTGCTGTTCAGATCCTTATAACAGTCCAAGGGGAACCACAGCAGACAATAAGTATGGATACGACCCAACTTGGGGTGCAGAATCAACCCATCTCGCGGCCAAACAGTATGACCCAATCAACCATGGTCTACTTACCTGCCAGTATTTTAAACGATTAAATCTGAGCTGCTGCGTCCGTTGTCCTTGCAGATATAGAATTATTAACGAACTTTTCATAACTTAAAGCGGGTTTTTAACAAATTTAGAGCAGATAGTGAAAAATATGCCACAGTTTGCAAAGCAGATTTCCCATACGTTCTACAAAGCACAGAAGGGATTATCGCTCGTCTCAACTCTTTGGATACTGACGATTCTCTCAATTTTGGCAACGCAGTTGCTCTATTCAATCCACATAGAACAACGGACGCAGCAGAATTTCTTGGATAGAGCGAAGTTCCATTACGCCGCGAGAGCCGGATTTGAATGGACGTTGGCGCGCATGCGTGGCGATCAGACCCCCTTTGATTCACTCGGCGAAAGCTGGACAGAACCGATTACAGGACAGGTGGAAGACGGCGTACAAGTCGGCAATTTCTTAAACTATCGTGTGACAATCACAGATGAAGCGTCAAAGGTGAATGTAAACACTGCGGATGTCGGGCTTATCAGCAATTTACTCGCACAAGTAGGGGCTAATCCAGATGACGCACTGACTGAAGAACTCGCCAACAAAATCGTGGAGAGCCGTCCTTACCGTACTGTTCGTGACCTTGCGCGCGTTGAAGGTATGACATCCGAACTCCTTTACGGTGTTCAACAGACTGGAGGGTTCACACAAACCAGTTCAACGGCAAATACTGGAAACCTTCAAGCAACCGCTACGAATAATCAACCTGGACTCGTCGATTTAGCAACCATCTACTCAATCGATGCGAGCACAACGCCGGACGGGGAGCCGTTGGTGAATATCAACACCGCCGAGGCAGACGAACTGACAAAAATTACCGGACAACAAAACCGACCCGTCTTCACACAAGGCGAGGCGGAATCCCTTATCCAGCAACGCGAGTTTGACAACCTCGCTGCACTCGTAGACGTACAAGCCGTCTCCGACGAGATTTTTAACAACATCCAAGACCGACTGACGACTGAAGACACTAACGAGAACACAAACGAAGAAGAGGAAAACAACAACCCACAAGAACAAGAGGGTGACGGACAGGTCAATATTAATACTGCTGATGTTGAAACCTTTGAATCGTTGCCCAGTATCGACGAAGGGATTGCTGAACGGATTGTTAATCATCGCGACACACAAGGACTTTTTCAGAACATTGATGCCATTAAAGATGTCCAAATGTTAACGCCGCAAGATTTTATCGGTATTGTTGATAAAATCACGCTAAAAGATGGAGAGACCCGCAGCGGGCTTATTAATATCAATACAGCACCCTCCGAAATCTTGGCACTGCTACCCGGGATGGACCCGGAAAAGGCATTAGCGATTGTCACACGCCGGGAAGAAGAGGCACCCGACACTTCGCAGATACAGAACTTTACGGATGAAGAGATAAAAGGAAATCCATTTACCAATATCTCACAACTTGCACAGTTAGAAGAAATCGATTTTGAAACGTTCCATCAAGTTGTTGATTGGATAACCTTTCGCTCCCACGGATACCGAATTGAAGCAAATGGCGTTGACACGGCAGACAAAGTTATCTCAACCTGTATCGGGATTATTGACCGAACGGGCAATGAAATCCGCATTCAACATTGGTTTTTAAACTATTAAATATGGTCACTGTTCCACAATGTAAAGCTAAGACAAATTGTTCGCTAATCACTCACAATTTCGTTTCACAGTGGTTTCTTTCTAAGTAGAAAACCTACGTTGGGTTATGAGTAGTTGCTAACCTTACCAAAGACCTGCCCGAAACAAAGTGGAGGGCAGCTCAGAAGCACATAGCTAAAAATACAAAATGGCAAAAAACCGAGTCGTGGCGATAGATATCGGCACAAATACAGCGAAAATGGTTCAACTCGAGCTTTCGTCTA
>JAJECD010000262.1 GCA_022822215.1 Candidatus Poribacteria bacterium
AATGGAGCGAGTTTCTGCGTCGTCTGTGCTGAAGATTACTACATTTTCTGGTGGATGTGTCCAATGTGCTGCCAGGAACGGATCGTAAACAAAGATTGCAAGATGCGGATTCGCATGCGCAAACGCAGAAATCAGTTTCGCTCCGTAGTTGGGTTCAAACCCTGAAATCAGCCCCACGACGGGTTGTTGCGCAAATATCGGTTTTTCAAAGAGTGCAGCGGTATGTTGTTTTGCTAACCCCTTACCTATCGGTTCGCCACTGTTGGGACCATTCGGGATAACGCGAATACGCTCTCCAGCGACCCCACGTTCCTTGAGCCACTCCTTTACCCACGAGGCTTTGACGATTAACGTATCCTTTGGGTTTTGGAAAGCACAAATATTCAGAAGTGTTTCAAGCGTTGAACCTTGCGATTTCTGGACATTATCTATGCAGTGCACAATTGGCACACCGGGAACCCGATAGTATAATAGGTCATCCGTCTAGAATTGGGAGAGGAGTAAAATACCATCGTATCCATCCAGTGCATACCACGCTGGACCGAAGGCATTACTCCCGTCGACTTCTATATTCCGAACGTTGATGTCTCCAAAACCTTGAAATTCCTCCGGTTTTAGGTCTGTTTTTCCTGCTTCGGAAAAGGTAAGCGTTTCTAAGTCAGCAAACTGGGTTAAATGCGTCAAAAGTTGATAGCGATTTAGATTTGTTACGTAGTCCAAGGATGTTTTTTCTTTTGTGAAGTGAAACGGCATTAACAACCTCGGTTTCGGATTGTTCACAGTTTGCTTCACTGCTTCATCTGTTGGGCTTAAGAGGAATCCTTGCCGCCCAAGCTGTTCCAAACGCTCAATTGCTTCAAAGATAGAGGCAACTTTATACTTTTCCTTGAGCTCTTCAACAATTTGGTACTGCGTCTGAGTCGCATAGCGATCCAAAACATCCCATTCCACATCATTCACCTGAATGACCTCGTGGGTCTCAAGGTCTGCGATGTATTTGCGACCGTCTTGTTCAAATTTGTGGTGCTGTTTCAAGCGGTAGTAATCATGAAATGGCATAGTCTGTTCCTTCTGTGCTTTTAAGCGGTTGCATGAATTAAACCTTGAACCCTTTTGAGAATCGCCTTCGCTTCCGCCTCATCTTCTATGAATCCAGCAAGGAGTGCCTCCGCTTCTCTGACGGTATGGTTTTTCAAAAAAGTTATCAGAACCCCTTCTTCAACACGCTGAGAATAGAGAGGGTCTCCCATCAAAGCGCGTTCATAATGTTTGTTCATACCTAATAGAATTGATTTATATTTAAGGTCCTGTTGCTCTGGATGTGACGTTTCGATTTGAGCAGAAAAAACACTCAAGAGGCCATTTGGACTGACAAGCTGCCTTTTCTGATGAAGTTCCTCAAAAAACTGGATAATCCGGTGTGCGGTTTTATCCCACGTGAACGATAGTGCCCGTTCTCTCGCTTTTTGGGAAAGGGTTTCACGCATTTCACCGTCGTTCAGTAATAGGTTAATCTTCTCTGAGAAATCTATAGGCGATGGATAGCTTACAAGTGTTCCTATATCCTGATTAAAATTATCAGCATTCGCAATCAAGCCTGCATTCCCGACCACTGAGGGCACACCGTCGAAATTAGGAATGATCGGTGGAACGCCGCACGCCATCGCTTCGAGAACCGTCAAACCAAACGTCTCCTCACCTGACATGGAAAGAAAACAGTAGACATCAAAGGCGTTGTAGACCATTGGTAACTTCTCGCGTGGATGGAACCCTGCATAGACGAGATTATCAGGCAATGCTCTTGATTGATACCTGCCCAGGTGTGGTCCCGCAATTAGAAGCAGTAGGTGCGGATTCAATTCGGCGAGTTTCAAATAGACAGACGCACCTTTTTCAGACTGCACCCGCGAGAGATAACCGACCGTGGGAGTCGTCATAATTCGATCGTCTCCGACATGTTCAGCCAGTTCTCTTTTCGCTGCTTCTTTGTCCATTGGACAGAACAACGTTGAATCTACACCGTTCGGTAGGGTTTTGAAGAAGCTGGGATCCCAGACGTAGTCTGAATAGAATTCGCGAACGTAGTCAGAAGGCGCAGTGAAAGCGTCAAAGTCTCGCATCGCCGCGTAATGCCGCAGCATCGAATTGAGTGCGTTTCCGCCGTGTCCGCGCGGCGCGTGACACTGCACAAGCATCGGTGGGAGTTCTTGATGCTGGTAAAGTGGCAGCAGCCACGTCTCATGATCACGATGGAGGGTCAGAATGCCGAAATAGGTTTCGTTGATGCTTCGACTGAGTCTGCCGAAGTCATCTATGCTTATATCAACTTCATAGACGTTATCGGCTAATTTTCGGTTTTGGTTGCCGGCAAAATGGAGGTCTACGTATTTGGTGAGATGTTGAAACATATAGGAGAGTGCCATGTTGGTCCCGGCATATAATGTTTCAATATCAAAAAACGAGTCTACCGAAATTCCGGGGATTGCGACGAGTAATTTCCGTCGGTCACTTTCTAATGCGCGGGTTTGGCTGAGATTTTCACCCCGATTGAAAAGTAAACCTTCCTTTTCGAGTTCCTCGAATCTCTTGAATGCCTCAAAAATATCGTCTTCACTATAAGTGCCTTTCAGCATTTGGACGATTTCGTCGTTTGTTTGTGTTTCTGCGAGTTTTAAAATACCTGCCATCGCCGGAGAAAGCTCGACGGTGCGCGCTTTCTCAATATCTGCGGCATAAAGCACCCCTTCCTCCTCAAAGAGATGGTGGAGGTGTAAAGTTTTTGGGAAATTAAGCAATGTTTATCTTTACCTTTCTGTAGAATTAAAGTGTGAAATAGAAAATCCAATTATATAGTCGTAATTTTCGGGTCGAAAACGTGCATAAAATGCAAAATAATTTAAAAAAATGATTTTTTTTCAAATTGCGAACTTCACAACAATTAGAAACATGACAACTTCTCGCGCCGATGCCACCAAACAGTCATATAGGTTTTCTGACGTGCAGTTTACTGCTTTTTGATTTCGCCCCATATGGTAGTTAGCAACTGCGGTTGTGGTGAAACCGGCAATGCATACACTGGATCAAACCAATCCCCACCAGAATTTGCTTGGAAAAGATCGCCAATATGCGTCAATTGCGTCCGAATACCACTGTTCACCTCTACTTTGAAAATTTGGAACCGTCCATGAATTTCCTGGATATAAAGGGCTTGTTTTCCATCTGGCGATAAAGCGGGATCGTGAGCATAGGGACCGTCTTCATCTACAAGTTGATTGAGATCCGTGCCGTCTCGATTCGCTATATAGATTGTTTCCTTAGCCTTCCATTCAAGAGGGAAAGCCTTGTCCGGCTTGTGATCCCACGGCACGGGAGTTTGATTCCACGAAAAAACGAGTTTGTTTCCGACAGCCGACCAAGCTGGGTCATTTTGCCAGGGTGTTGCTTTTTTAGGTAGAAGTAGCCTTGTCTCTCGTGTGTGGAGGTCAATCAAGGTAACTCGGCGATGAAAGTTCCCTATGACATAAGAGGTATAGGCGATTTCCTTGCCATCTCGTGACCATGCCGGATTAAATCCCTCCACAACTGGTTCTTCCTCTTGTTCTCCAAGGGTTGCAATGTAGATAAAAAACTTGATCTTATCCCAATCCGTGGCGTGATAAGCGATCTGTTTACCATCTTGGGACCATGTTGGACTGCTTCTATCAGTTTTTGTTTTTCTCTTGAAGAAGCGTCGGACATTGGTCCCATCAGGGTTCATGAGGTACAGATCTCGCATACCCCCTCGATTAGAAATGAAAAGAATTTTCTCGCCGGTCGGGGACCAGACGGCTTGTTGATCGTCTGCGGGATGCTGTGTTAGGTTTACTTGTTCAGAGCCGTCAGGGTTCATGGTGTAAACTTCTCGATTGCCATCACGTGCGGAGGTAAACAAGATTTTCGGAGTCGTCGGTACCTTTGCAAAAACTGAAAATACGTTTGCACACAGCAATATCAGACTAAATATGAAAGAAATGATCATAAGATTCATGGGACCTTCTCCGATAATCATTCAAGAAATATAATATGTACAGTGTCTAGGAGCGTGTGGTAGCAAAGCTACCACACGCTGGAAGTCAACAAGATTATGACAGTCTACGCCACAATCTACATTGGTATTATGCAGAGCCACATGAACCATGGGGGTTAAAAGGACCATAACAATTTTCCCCTGGATCACAATCTTTCTGCTCCATGCATTGCTTGGCTTCTGCCTCTGGGGTGCCGACAATAGCTTGTACTAACAGGATACTGCCTGCCGCCACACCGAGGATCAGCGGGGATTTGACTCCCACTTTGCCTTCTTCGGACTGGACGAATTCGCGGATTTTACCGCGAAGATTTGTTTTCATCTCGGTTTTTTCCTTTCTGCCGGTGCTCTATGCCGGCGGGATTGAGTTCCCAGCCCAAATGAGTTGAGAAAACCATCTCCAAGGCGAATTATTTCGCTATAGGAGTCGAGCCATTCCCTTGGAAATGCTTGAAAACGAATGCAACTTCGGTAGGGGTATAGTGTTCGGACAATACTTCTAACAAAGCAGTTTCAAGGTGTTCATATCTATGGGTTCCCAGTTGAGACACACCAGACGTGGGTGCGCGACTTCCTGGGGTATATTGATGAAGGAGATGTAAAG
>JAJECD010000319.1 GCA_022822215.1 Candidatus Poribacteria bacterium
GACTGGACGCGGTTAGCCAATTGAGCGAACTTACCAAACAACATCTGTGTCTAATTTCCTGTTCGTTGCAGTATCCCAAAACATAGTAAATTATATCATAACAAACAAAAATTACGGGTCGCTGTCGATTAATTTAGCAATTGACATGCAAACATAAATTGTGTTATACTATTCAATAGAATTGGTTTTCGAAATACAAGTTTGGTAAGACGGGAGAGAGTGATGATCCGAGGGACCTATCGGGGTGCGGTTTTAGGAACCTTTTCAGGTTTCCAAAATCTGTTATTAGCCGTTATAATGCTTTCAGGATTCTTTGTTAGCTACGCACATTCACAGACTGTTGATGAAATCTTTCATAATTTCAAAACGGCTTATGAGAAATCTGAGAATTTTAGAGCGAACTTTGAAGAGACCACGCTGTTTGCTAATAAGAAGAGCGTTGCCCGTGGGCGATTTATATTTGGTAAACCGAATCTGCTCCGTAAGGAATACGTCGACCGGAACGATGCCGCAAAAGTCGTTCAGCTCACCGTCTTGGATGGTGAATACGGTTGGACGTATACACCGTTACTCAACCAAGTCAATAAGATGAAATGGAACAACCCAGAACGACGAGAGTTACTGCCCGGAATTGGTGCGTCGCTCGAAGATGTTCAGAAAAACTATGATATGGCACTTATCCCTGACGAATTTGCGAATCCCAAAGGGGTTCATCAAATTGAGTTGCAGCCTAAACGCCACATGGTAAGTACGAACGCCAAGGAGACCCTTCAAATATGGGTGCAATCTGGCGACTGGCTACCCGTGCAGTTTGGCTATAAAACCGAGTTTGAGGATGGCACCCGTCAGAGCGTAATTGTGACGCTTACGCAGATCGAAAGAGATAAAAAACTTGCACCAGATCTTTTCAAGTTTGTGGTGCCTGAAGATGCTGAGGTCATCGATCTTTCCGAAAATTAGAGGGGGCTCCAACGATGAGAGACTTTCTAACATTTCACTCTATATTATGGATTTCAGTACCCTGTTGCGGTTAGCAAATCTCCTGACGCTTTTACGGTTGTTTTTGATACCGCCTTTCATATTCTGTTTTCAGGCGGATATGATGATCCCCGCGCTCGCTATCTTTCTTCTCGCAGCAGTCACGGACAATCTTGATGGCAGAATCGCACGAAGACAGGGCGAAACCAACTTCGGGAAATTTATGGACCCCCTCGCAGACAAATTGTTAATCGGAACTGCTTTAATCTGTCTCGCGCTCTTTAAACATCTTGAGGGGGGACTCATCCCTATGTGGATGGTTATTGTCATCATGGGACGCGAAGTCCTCGTTACAGTTTTGCGAATCATTTTTGTTGCAAAATATGGGCAATTTGTTTCGGCGAGTCAATGGGGAAAATATAAGATGACTTCGCAACTGATTGTTATCGGGATCGGTTTGGGGTTGCTCGCGTTTCAGGGGGTGTTAAATCCCGCATTTATTCTGCAAACCCACGGTCCTATCTATTTTATGATGCTGCTGCCGTTGCTGCTCACAGTTGCATCGGGTCTGGAATTTCTCATCAGCAACCGCAAATTTTTATCGGCACTAATTCATCTAACAAATTACGATCCCAGAACAGGTGCGTGATGGAAACAACTAAACGGGAGACGCTTCGCTGTTTCGTCGCAATTGAGATACCGCAACCGATACAAGCGTTGCTGAAAAACGTACAAACACGCCTCCAATCTGAGGTTCGTAAGGCTTCATGGACGAAATTTGGAAACTTTCATCTCACCTTAAAGTTCTTGGGGGATGTTCATTCTGAAACGATTGATGATGTGAGTAAAGTAATTCAGGACGTGGCGGATGTGCAGGCTCCCTCTTCGATTGCGTTCGGTGGGATTGGCGCGTTTCCAAATCTTTATCGTCCACGTGTGCTTTGGGTGGGTGTAAAACAAGGTGCTTCAATTGTGTCGCGGTTGGCGAAAGCTGTGAATCTTGAGTTAAAACATCTTGGTTTTCCAAGCGACAATCGCTTTCATCCACACCTGACGCTCGCACGCCTCAGAACGCCTATGAATCTGGAACCGTTAAAAAAGATGCTACGTCAATATGATACAATTGATAGGGCAGTCGTGAATGTGAAGGAAATCACACTCATGCGGAGCGAACTTCGTCCGAATGGGGCGGCCTATACACCTTTGAAAGTATGTCATTTTTCTGCGTAACCCAAAAATATGTTAAAGTAACCGTTTCTGGCAGTAGATGTCATAAAGGAGAGACCTTAAAACATGCAAGATGAACAAAAACAGAAAGCCATTGACCAAGCGATCTCACAGGTAGAGCGTGAATTCGGCAAAGGTGCCATCATGCGCTTCGCTGACGACGAGATTGTACCCGTTGACGCGATTCCAACTGGCGCACTTTCTCTTGACCTTGCGCTCGGTGTCGGTGGTGTCCCGCGCGGCAGAATCATTGAAATTTTCGGACATGAAGGTACCGGGAAAACTACCTTGGCACTTCATATTGTGGCTGAAGCACAAAAAATGGGCGGTACTGCCGTCTTTATTGATGTTGAACACGCACTTGACACGACTTATGCCCGGAACATTGGGGTCAACATGGAAAACTTGTTGATTGCGCAACCCGATGCAGGAGAACAGGCGTTAGAGATCGTCGAAACGCTCATTCGCAGTGGTGCTATTGATATCGTTGTTGTCGACTCTGTGGCAGCTTTGACACCTCAAGCGGAAATTGAGGGCGAGATGGGGGACGCACACGTCGGCTTGCTCCCGCGCTTGATGTCTAAAGCACTCCGTAAATTGTCTGGTGTCACCAATAAATCTCGCACGTGTGTTATCTTTACCAACCAAATCCGACAAAAAATTGGAATCATGTTCGGTAACCCGGATACCACACCCGGTGGACTCGCTCTTAAGTTCCATGCTTCTGTACGTTTAGAACTCCGCCGTGGTAGCCAAATCAAAGATGGCACCGAAATCCTTGGCAGCGGGGTCCGCGTCAAAGTCGTAAAAAATAAAGTTGCACCGCCTTTCAAAGAAGCAGAATATGACGTTACCTTCGGACAGGGTATCTCTAAAGAGGGAAATCTGTTAGATATTGCTGTTGAGAAGGAATTTATTCAGAAGAGCGGTTCTTGGTTCTCCTATAACACTGAGCGAATCGGTCAAGGTAGAACCAATGCGAAGAAGTACCTGGAAGATAACCCTGAAATTGCTGTGGAAATTGAAGCGAAGATACGGGAAGTACTGAGTCTGGCACCAGAATCAACAGCGGGTGCGATTCCTGAAGGCGCGGAAGATGAGGATAGCGACGCTTAGGCTATAGGCTACTGTCTGGTGCCTTTAAAGCGTTAACCTCTTGGCACACGTTTTTGTTTCTTGGAATCTCTGATTCACATCGCTATAAAATTTTTGACAGTAGTGATGAAACAAAAGCTGTAACTTTTTCTTGACATAGTTTTTTTCGATGTGCTATACTCTAATAAATAAAGATGTTGGGTTGAAACCTGAAGCCTAATCAAGGCGGGTTATTCGTGCACCCGACCCTCATTGTTACCAGTGAGGTCGAAAAATCGTTTTGGAAAGTGAGAACTTCACGTATGGCTATCAAAAGAGGAAATTCCAAAGATTCCTTTGAGGAGCAAGAAACATTTGATGTCGTCTGGTATCAGCAGCAGATCCGTACGCTTCAAGGGACGATTGATATGCTTCAAGGTGAACTCGAAGGTATGCGGCAGCAGCAGCGCGCAATCTATATTAAAGACCTTGAAAGTCGGCTCTATGAGATGCAACGTGAGTTGATGACAGCACACCGTCGGAACAAGAAGTTGACAGGGACGCTCCAAGAAGCGAAAGAAAAACTTCATATCCTCAAGGAGAAAGTCGAACAACTCAGCGCGCCACCGAATAATTATGGAGTTTTCCTCGGCGCAAACGAGGACGGGAGCATCGATATTGATGTCAGTGGCAGAAAATGGCGCGTCAATCTCGACCCAGGACTCAAGGGAGAGAACCTCTCTGTTGGGCAGGAAGTCATTGTCAATAGCGGGATGAATGTCGTTGGTATCAAAGCTCCTGAAAGACACGGTGATGTCGTCAAGATTAAGGAGCGAATTGAGGATGAACTCGCTGTCGTCAGCCTGCGGACTGATGAAGAGCGCGTCGTTAGGGTCGCTGCGTCTCTTAAAGATGAGTCTTTGAAAATGGGAGATAATGTCCTCCTCAACCATACGACAAGCATGCTCATGGAAAAACTTCCGAAACGTGAAGTTGAGGACCTCCTCCTTGAAGAGGTCCCCGATATCGGCTACGCTGACATCGGTGGACTTGATACACAGATAGAGGCGATTCGCGATGCGATAGAGATGCCATACCTGTATCCCAAGGAGTACGAAGAATTTAATCTTTCACCACCGAAAGGGGTACTTCTCTACGGACCTCCGGGATGTGGTAAGACCTTGATAGCCCGCGCTGTTGCGAGCGGTATCGCTGAACGCGTCCGAAAGCAGACGGGCAGATCGGGAATCCGCGGCTATTTCATTAATATCAAGGGACCGGAACTCCTGAATAAGTACGTCGGCGAAACTGAACGGAAAATCCGAGAAATCTTCCAAAAGGCGCGTGATAAGTCGAGGGAAGGTTTTCCAGTTATTATTTTTTTCGATGAGATGGACTCGCTCTTCCGATCCAGAGGCATGGGTATTTCATCGGATATGGAGTCAACGCTTGTACCGCAATTTCTCGCTGAAATTGATGGTGTTGAGAACCTAAGGGACGTAATTGTGATTGGCGCAAGCAACCGGCAGGATCTGCTGGATCCAGCTGTTTTACGACCCGGTAGACTGGATATTAAAATTAAGATTGACCGACCCAATTTGGAAGGTGCCAAGGATATCTTCGCTATATATCTCACTCCCCATCTTCCCTTTGCTGAAGAGACCTGTCAACGGTTTAATGGAGATACCGAGGCTATTTCAAAACATTTTATTAATGAAGCTGCGAATACTATGTACGCAATGACCGATGAAAACCGGTTCATTGAAGTAACTTACGCACGTGGAGAACGCGAAACCCTCTTTTTCAAGGATTTCGTCAGCGGTGCCATGATTGAGAACATCGTTTCACGCGCGAAAAAGGCGGCCATCAAACGGTTTATCGGTTCCGACGGGGCGCAGAAAGGGATGTGTCTTGAGGACCTCAAGGCAGCTATCCGAGAAGAATATCAAGAGAACGAAGACTTACCGAATACTACTAATCCTGATGATTGGGCAAAGATTTCCGGGCGAAAAGGCGAAAAGATCGTCAACATTCGTGCATTAATTAATGAACCGACACAAGAGAAGAAGCAGAATGTCCGTGTAACCCGCGGCGGCACTTTTCTTTAATAGATGTCGGTCGTCAGTACGCTTCGCTTTCGGTTGTCAGTTAAGAGGTTTTTGGTAACAGCTGACCTTAGGAATATTCCAAATGCGGATGGGTTGTTACAGTCCATGCTCTTAACCGATAACCAGTAACCGATAACTGATAACCATAAAAAATGGAAATACCTATAATAATGGGAACAGAGACTGAGTATGGCATCTCAGTCAAAAATGCGCGCGAACAAGACCCGGTCGCTGCTTCGACTTTGGTCGTCAACGCTTATAAAAGCTGCAGAGGTGATCTGCCGAGTGCGACGACTGCTGTCACTTGGGATTATGAACAAGAAAGTCCGTTGATGGACGCACGCGGTTTTCAGGCGGAAGTCGAAACGCCGATCACTGAGGCAGATACGAGTAGTGCTGTCAACGATATTTTGGTAAACGGTGGACGTTATTATGTAGATCACGCACATCCTGAGTATTGCACGCCGGAATGCACCAACCCGCGCGACCTGCTCTTATACGAGAAGGCAGGCGAATTAATATTGGAGGTCAGTAGACTCGCAGCTGAACGTCTGCTGCTTGACAACCAAGAGATTATCATCTATAAAAACAATACGGATTACAAGGGGCATAGTTATGGCGCACATGAAAACTATCTGATGTCCCGAAAAGTACCTTTTGAAACTATTGTGGATGGGCTTATACCGTTTCTTGTCACTCGCATTATCATTACGGGTGGCGGGAAGGTTGGGGCAGAAAATACAACTGACCCCGCTGATTATCAGATCTCCCAACGTGCTGATTTCTTTGAGCAAGAGGTCGGATTGAGCACGATGGTGAATCGACCCCTGATTAACACACGCGATGAACCGCATGCGGATCATAAACTCTATCGGCGTTTACACGTGATCGTCGGGGACTCGAACATGTCTGAATTCAGCATCTATCTCAAGACCGGTATTACTGCTATCGTACTTCAACTTATTGAGAAAGGTGTTGTTGAAGATCACTTTCGTTTGCAGGACCCCGTTGCAGCAATAAAACAGGTTTCGCGTGATCTTTCCTGCAAGAATCAGATAGAACTCGAAGATGGAAAGTTCCAGACACCCATAGAAATCCAACGCGCATACCTTGAACTCGCACAACAGCATCTAACCCCTGAAGAACGGACACCCGTAGTTGAGGATGTCCTTGAAAAATGGAAATATGTGCTTGATAACTTGGAAATCGATCCGAGACGATTGGGGCAGCATCTCGATTGGATTATCAAAAAGAAATTGCTGGATGCCTATCGCAGGCGACACGGATACCAATGGGACGATTCCCATCTCCAGATGCTGGATTTGCAGTATCATGATATTCGTCCAGACAAAGGACTTTACATCAGGCTGCTGAAAAATGGACACGTTAAACGTTTACTGAACCATGAAGAAATTGTACATGCCATGCACTATCCGCCTGTCGATACGCGCGCGTATTTTCGAGGCACCTGTTTACGGAAGTTTCCAAAGCACATTTACAGTGCGAGTTGGAACTCAATGATCTTTGTAAGTAAATCGGGCGGACTTGACAAAATTATGATGGATCGTCCCCACTTCGGGACACAACAGATCGTTGGCGAATTACTGAATAACTGTACAGCGGAGGAACTCGTTAAGGAAATCCGAGGCGATGCTTCATAAGAGTAGTCAGGGGTCAGTAGTCGGTAGTACATGTGGTAGATGAACAGAATGCAACCGCCACATACTTTTTTAACTGAATACCGATAACCATTAAAGGAGAAAACAATGTCAACTGAAAAGCAACAGGAACACCTCGATCGTCAAGTCGATGAGACTGAAGATATTCAACCTAACGTTGAACATGGAGAAATCGACGAAGAATTTGTCGAGGATTTAGACGCGCTTCTTGATGAAATTGATGAAATCTTGGAAGAAGATTCGCAGGAATTCGTTGAGAACTATATTCAGCGCGGAGGGCAGTAGGCGTGCTTGATCTCACTGATTACGGCACCTCCAACTTCTTTCAGATTCTCAAGCGTCGCCATCCCGAATTATTAGCGGCGCTTCATTCGTCTAATGCCCCCTCGAATGCTACTGTAACAGAAGCATCTTTCCATCAATATGAAGGTACGACTGTCCTTGCTGTGGTCTACGATGCTGGGGTCGTTATGGCTGGAGACCGGCAGGCAACAGAGGGGTATCAGGTTGGCGAACGGCGGATTCAGAAAGTCTATCCTGTTGATCGGCATTCTGCGATCGCCGTCGCTGGTGCTGCGGGTCCCTGCATTGAGATGGCAAAGCTTTTTCAAGTTGAAGTTGAATTTTATGAAAAAACTGAGGGGATGTCACTCAGCTTGGATGGACAGGCGAACTTCCTTTCCCACTTGGTGCGCGCTAACCTCGGACTTGCTATGCAGGGATTAATCGTCTTACCTCTCTTTGCGGGTTATGATTTAAAGCAGCAACGCGGTAGAATTTTCAAATATGATGCTGTCGGCGGTCGTTATGAGGAAGGCGATTATTATGCTATTGGCTCCGGCGGTAAAGATGCACGCGCAACTCTTAAAAAACGATATAGCCTTGGAATCACCCATCAGACTGCACTCGAAATCGCCGCGGAGGCGCTGTGGGATGCTGCTGATGAGGACATAGCCACCGGTGGTCCCGACCTCATCCGGAAAATCTTCCCAATACTGTATACCATTACGCAAGAAGGGGTCTCCGAGGTGCCAGAGGCGACCGTTGAAGAACTCTATCGGGAACTTATATCGCGCTTATAGTACCTACTCCAACCGAGAACGTATAAGTATCAAGGTTAATTGTGAATTGATCATATATATAATAGCCAACCGATACCCAAACCCACTTACAAAGTTATCAGAAATCTGCCTGAACCGAAGTGGAGGGGTTTTTGCGAATCAACACGGCATGCGCGTGTCGCATTCTGTGAAGTGTTTCTTTAGCTCAGGGGCTTAATAATTTAAAAAACATGTCCACACCGTATTATGTTTCACCCGAACAAATTCGCCAAGATAAAGAGGATTTTGTCCGTCGCGGCATCGCACAGGCGAAAGAGGTTGTCGTCTTGGAGTACCGAGACGGACTCCTAATGGTCGCTGAGAACCCGCGGAAAACGATCTATAAGATTTCTGAGATTTACGATCGGATTGCACTCGCAGCCGCTGGCAGGATTGCTGAATATGAGGCGTTACGCGTCGCTGGTATTCGAGAATCTGAAATTAAAGGCTTTCGCTACTACCGGGAGGATGTCACCGCAAAGTGGTTGACGAATCTCTATTCACAACACATGGGGGCAGTCGCACAAGCATGGGATGCCAAGCCTCTCGAAATTGAACTTCTGGTCTGTGAAGTCGGGATAACAGGTTCCGAAACGGCATCTGGGCTACAGTGTAACCAAATTTATCACATTGCCTTTGACGGTATTTATTCAGAAGAGGAGAAGTATGCCGTTATAGGTGGACGTGCCACGGCGATAACGGAGATGCTTGAGCAGCGTTATACAGATGGATTGGAGATGCCAGCGGCACTCCGCCTCGTGATGGAGACCTTTCAGAATATTGAAGCCGATACAGATACTGAAGATGGTTATGAAATCGCGCCAGACACAATAGAAGTGGCATGTCTTGAGCAAACTGCCGAACGTCGGAGGTTTCGGCGACTTTCTACTGACGAGGTGACAGCATTGTTGTCCTGATTTTTTCATAAAGATGCTTATAATCCAGACAAGGTTCGTCTTTACCGAATACCTGCCTGAACCGAAGTGGAGGGGTTTTTGCGAATCAACACGGCATGCGCGTGTCGCATTCCGTGGGGTGTTTCTTTAGCCCAGGAGCAATAGCTAAAAAATGAACCGTAGAATTTACGGATTAGAAACTGAATTCGGAATTATCTGGACCCCTGATGTTCCGCGTAGAAAGACGCTCACTGTCCAGAACGTCGTGATGTACCTCTTCCGCGAAATCGTTGCAGGAAGAATGTATCCAGATGTTTTCCTCGAAAATGGGGCGAGATTTTATCAAGATATCGGGTGCCACCCAGAATATGCTACCCCCGAATGTGATGATGTCGCTGAGCTCGTTGCTCACGATAAGGCTGGCGAACGCATCATTACCCGTCTGGCGAGTACGGCAGAAAAACGCATGCACAATGACGGGTTCCATGGAAAAATCTCTATTTTCAAGAACAATTTGGATACACCTGGAAATACTTATGGGTGCCACGAAAACTATTTGATGGAACGCCATGTTGACTTCCGGCAATTAGCAGCGCAGTTGATCCCGTTTTTTGTGACACGGCAGGTCTTCGCAGGCGCAGGAAAAATTAAGCCCAAGCATCGTGGCTATTACGCCATCTCGCAACGCGCCGAGCACATCCGAGAGGAAATTTCCATCGGAACAACGACGGCGCGCGGGATTATCAATACACGCGATGAACCGCATGCGGATCGTGAGAAGTATAGACGCTTACATGTCATCGTCGGGGATTCCAATATGTCCGAATTTTCGACGTTTTTGAAGGTCGGGACGACGGGCATTATCTTGCGTATGATTGAGGACAATTTCATTGAACAGCGCTTCGCACTCCGGGATCCC
>JAJECD010000365.1 GCA_022822215.1 Candidatus Poribacteria bacterium
TCCTTGATCTCCTTAGTGCGGGGGACAACGTAGTGTTGATCAGGACGCACACGCCCTTGGGTACCGAAACTTCGCATTTTCACCTCCTCCGCTACTTATTTTATCAAATTACCTCGCGAAAGTCCACTGTTAATTTTTTGCATGCTGCAAGCAGACTCTCAATAGTTCTCTGGAAACATCAATCGTTCAACATGCTCTATCAGGATGTGCAACACTTTAATGTGAATTTCTTGAATGCGGTCTGCGGTGTTGCCTGGGGCAATGAGGTAAGTATCGCAGTGGTGTTTGAGTTTTCCGCCATCTCTACCGAGTAATCCAAATACGTGTATGCCGTGCTGCTTTGCTGTCTCGGCTGCCCGAACAACATTCGCGGAGTTTCCACTCGTGGAGAGTGCCACCAATAAGTCGCCGGGATGTCCGAGTGCCGATAATGGACGTGCAAAAATTTCTTCAAAACCGAAATCGTTTGCTGTACAGGTAATATGTCCGGCATCACTAAGGGCAATCGCTGGCAGTGGTCTCCGATTGTCTCGAAACTTGCCAGTACATTCTTCAGCGAAATGGATTGCGTCACACAGGCTGCCGCCGTTCCCGCACGTGAAGATTCTACCTTGACGTTCAAACACGTCTCGCATCATTTTTGCTGTTTTCGCGAGGGTTGCAATATTTTCGGGATTTTGCGTAAACCGCTTCAACGCATCTTGTGCTTCTAACAACGCATCGCGGATGGTATCCAAAATGTCCATGATGTCTCCTAAATCCGGAAAATCTCTCCTAATTTCCCACCAAGGACGCGGCCAGCACCGAGCAAACAGGCGATTAAAATTAACATACCCACCACACCAAGGGCACTCGCTGTATAAGGACCGTGGTCAGGACGTTGAGAGAGTGACCAAATCGCTTTTGTAATTGGATAATGTTGATCTTTCATTGCCAAGATTAGACTATCACTCACTTCGAGCATGGAGAACGAGAACACAAGAATCGCACCGGCGAGGATATTCGCGATAACAAGGGGCAGTGTAATTTTATACAACGTCCGAATCGGGGTCGCGCCCATATTTTGTGAGGCTTCTTCGTAGCTTACACTTGTCTGCTGAAGTCCAGCGTAGATGGAACGCAGCATATACGGTAATCTCCGCACCGCATAACTGATAATCAAAAGGAATGTCGGGTTCTGTCTCGGATCAATCACAGAGATGAGTCCGTCGGGTAGATACCGTAGAAGGAGCGTTGTATCGGAGAAGCTTCCGAGGTAGCCAAACGCAATCGCGACTCCCGGTAATGCCAATGGCAACATCGCAATAGCGTCCAACAAATTTTGGAAGGGTATGTGTTTGCGGGTCAATAGATACGATACCACAATCCCGACGATCAGTGCCAACAATGTACTAAAAATGCTGTATTTCAGGCTGTTGAGAATACTCGGTAGCGTATCAGAATGCGTAAAGGTCTCTACGTAGTGTGCAAACGTCCACGATTTCGGCAGGACACTCAATCGCCATTGGCTTACGTCCGGCGTTAAGGAGACCATAATAACACTGATGTGTGGTAACAACGCCATGAGTGTCAATCCACCAATGAAGGAATAGATGACCAGACGCATGATCCAGTTCGTATCGGTTTCACGTGAAGTCACATGTCCTCTGCCGAGCATTTCGTAATGTTTGTTTCCCGTCCACCGTTTAGAAACGTAAAAAGCCAATGCCGTCAGAACGATAATTAAAACCACCAAGGCGTAACCCATCGGGTTTGCATTCGCTTCGGTCACCTGACGGAAAATACGCACTGCAATGACTTCGTTGTAATTAAAAATTAAAGGGGTGCCGAGATCCGTAAATGCCCAAATAAAGACGAGAATCGCGCCAGCGAAGTAACCGGGCATCATCAGCGGCAATGTGATTTGACGGAAAACTTGGAAGCGCGAGGCTCCCATATTCTCGGCGGCTTCCTCCAGACTTGGATCTACGTTTGCGAGTGCTGCAACGATGTTGAGATACATTATTGGGTAGAGGTGTAGCGTTGACAGCATGACGACACCCCAGAAGCCGCCGCGGAACCAGTCGATGGTTTGGGTTATATCAATCAGGTTCAGTTTCACGAGGAGCATATTAACGCTCCCGTATAAGCCGAAGAACTGCTGCATGCCGATTGCCCCCACGAAAGGCGGCATAATCATCGGAATTAGAATGACGGCGCGTAAGGTATCACGCCCAGGGTATCGGAACCTCGTCAAAAAATACGCCAACGGCAGACTCACAACGCTTGTTATCAGTGTAACCATCACACCGATTTTGAAGCTATTGATAACCAATTTCCGAATATTCGGGTCGGTTACCATCAATTTGAAATAGGTGAGGTTAAATTTGTTTTCAATCCAGAACGCTTCCTTGAAAACGTAGAGGAGGGGGTATATGAGGAAGACGACAAAAAACAGCGTCGTTAGTCCCAAGACTACCGTGATGGAGGGTGTTAAGTCGTATTGTCGTTTGAGCCTGTCGATGAAAGACAGATTGTTCTGAGTGTTCTGTTCTGCCTCTTGGCGATTCAGCATCTTCTTCTCCAACCTTTGTACCATAAACTGTTAGTTTGTGGCATTTGGGTATAACCTATAAGCGGTTTCAACCTTTAAATCGGACTCATGTTTAATTATACCCTATACGCCCCTGAATTGCATACATTTTTTCTGTAGGAGGGATTTCCAAATCCCGACTCTTAACTAACAACCAAAAAATCCAAAAGTCAATTCCTTTTGACCTCTAAACGCAATTCATGCTATATTATAACAATACCTAAATACGGAATTGTAGCATCCTCTATGGCAACAGTAAAACTCGAAAACATTACAAAGCGGTTCGGCGACCTCACCGCCCTTGACGACATCACACTTGATATCCGAGACGAAGAATTCTTCGTACTCCTCGGACAGACGGGTGCCGGAAAAACGACGACGCTTCGCTGTATTGCCGGCTTGGACAAGCCCGAAGAAGGGACGATCTACTTGGACGGGGTTAGCGTCAACGACAAGACCCCCGCAGAACGCGATGTCGCTTTCGTCTTCCAATCGCACATCCTCTATCCACACCTGAGTGTTTACGAGAACATGGCGTTCCCACTACATCCGAGAAAGCTTTCCAGTGAGGAGATTGACCGGCGCGTCAGGGACATCGCACAGATGCTCCATATTGAACATCTGCTCATGCGTACGCCGAATCAGTTGAGCGGCGGTGAAACGCAACGGGTCGGTCTTGGGAGGGCAATGGTCCGTCGTCCGCAAGTGTTCCTCATGGATGAACCCATCTCCAACCTCGATGCGAAACTCCGCACCGAAATGCGCGCTGAAATCCGTTGGCGGCAACGCGACCTCGGCACTACCACTTTCTATGTGACACACGATCAAGTTGAAGCCATGTCGATGGCGGATCGGATTGCTATCCTTGAGGCAGGCAAAATCCAGCAGCTCGGAACACCCGCTGACATCTATAACCACCCGGCAAACCTCTTTGTCGCTGGCTTCGTTGGTAATCCAAGCATGAACTGTATCCCGTCTGACATCTCCGCTGCTAACAGCGAACTTCGTTTGACTTTGGCAAGCAATGGAGGTAGCGACAAGTCGATAGCAATTCAGGATGAAAAGATTACGAAAGCCTTGAACGACACCAATCCGGATCGGGATGTTGTTTTCGGTGTGCATCCTGAAGATGTTATTGTGAGCCATCAGTCCATCTCTAATGCTTTTCAGACTGAGGTTTATAGTGTTGAACCGCTGGGTGCGGAAACAATCGTTGAAGTGACGCTTGGGGTGAATGAAACGGGTTCGCATACGATTCTGAAGGCATGCACAGCACCCAACTTTGCAGCGGAAATTGGACAATATCTATACGTCACATTCGTCGCGGATCGGATGCATTTTTTCGATAAAATCACAGGGAACGCGCTCTTGTAGAAGGGATTTGTAATCCCGACTTCTTAACGATTATGGGCTGGCGACTCAAACTTTTTAACCTCATCCCGAATTTCCTCAAACGTATCGGATGTCAATTGCTACGTCGCTTCGGATATGACCCCGATGCATGGCTGGAAAATTTTCTCAGAGAACACAAAGGAGATTAATACGTGAAAGGCGGAGATATTCTCATTGAATGTTTAAAAGCGCAAGGGGTCTCAGCAGTTTTTGGAATGCCCGGCACGCAGAACATCCAAATTTACGATGCCCTGCTGCGGCGGGGTAGCGGTGTGATTGACCATTACCTCGTCCGGCATGAGTATGCCGCAACACAGATGGCAGACGGTTTCGCTCGCGCAACAGGGGAACCCGGTGTCGCTATCACGGTACCAGGACCGGGTGCGAGCAATGCATCAACGGGCATTTTAGAGGCATTCACTGACTGCGCACCTGTTCTCTTGATTACGGGACAGAGCGATTCCAGTCTCTATAGCAAACATCCGAGTAAGATGTTCCACGGCTTAGATCAGATGCACTTTTTTGAGTCGATCACCAAATACTGCGCCATCGCCCACACTGTCGCCGAGATTCCCGTCGTTGTTGAAAACGCCTTTAAAGCCATGCGAAACGGGAGACCCGGACCCACGATGTTGGAATTCCCGATGGATGTCGTTACTGGGGAGGGAGATGTCCAAATTCCACCCCGTGTCGAACGCTCTGAATTATCGCCACCCGACAACGCAGATCTCAGCACCGCTGTTGAAACAATCCGTAACGCCAAGATGCCCTTAATCTTCGCCGGTTCTGCTGTTTTCCACTCGAATGCCCGAAACGAATTGCGGCTCCTCGCCGAGAAATTGAACGCACCTGTTATTGTCACCCGCAATGGCAAAGGTGTGTTGTCGGAGGATCATCCCTTAGCACTCCAAATCTGCTACGGCTACCTCGGACGCGAGGCACTCGAACGATCAGACTGTCTAATCGGTATTGGACCGCGCTTCACCTCTATTGATAGTCGTAACTGGAGTCTGGAACTGCCGCAACCGTTCGTCCAGATTGATGAAGATCCGAACGAGATTGGGCTTGAATATCCGTGTGATGTTGGGGTTGTCGGCGATTTGAAACTGACGCTGCAGGCACTCATTGAGGATGTCACGCCGGGCGAAAACGGATGGGACGCGGTACTGACAGAGCTTCGAGCCAAGTTTGACGCGCAGCCGCCGCTCCCTGTTATCCACGAATTACAAGATGTGCTTCCGCGCGACACCATCTATGCGATTGATGTCCATGCCCTCGGTTATGCTTCTTTCGCGGAATTTCCTATCTACGATCCGAGGACTTTCCTCTACCCGAATATCGGTGTTGCGTTGGGACATGCCTATCCTGCCGCTATCGGTGCCAAAGTCGCCTATCCTGACAAGCCTGTTATCTGTTTCAGCGGCGATGGTGGATTCTTGATGGGAGCCGTAGAGATGGCGACTGCTATGAAGTACGGTATAAACGTGGTGGCGATTGTTGTCAATGACGGTGCATTGTCAGCGATCAAAGGATCTCAGATAAACGGATGTGAGGGACGCACGATTGATACGGACTTGTTAAATCCAGATTTCGTCGAGTTCGCGGGGTCTTTCGGTGCGTATGCCAAACGGGTAGAAGATTTGGCGGGCTTTAAGGATGCCCTACGAGATGCACTCGCCGCTGAAAAACCGGCACTCATTGAGGTGATGCTGCAGGAAAAACAGGACGACATTATGAACGTAATCGGATGGTTACAGACGGAACCGCTCCGAACGACCGGTTTTTAACGCACGGTTCGGTAATAATTTAGTACTCACCGCGAGCGTTCCAACCCGGATACTGTTCTTCCAACGCCTGAAGTGTCTGTGGCGTGTAGTAGGGGTGTCCAGCGGGTGGGAACCGGAAGACTTCGCGCGCTGCTGCCGTTAGCGTGCCGATGAACTTCGAGAATGTTGGATTCCGACCTTTGTCGGTATAATGCCTGAAACCTTCCCAATAATGGTCTGCCCGTCCCAAACCGAACCCCCACGTGAAGCGTTGTCCATCTTCCCGTAGATAATCGCTTGCCGAATGCAAGGTATAGTTGTTGAAGATACAAACGGTTCCAGCTTTACAGACAAGTGGTTCATATTTAGAGGTATCGCGTCCATATTCCTTAGCAAGCAATCTCAGCGGTGCTTGATCTTCGTCAACATCTTCAAGGTGTACCCAGAAGCCGATTTGCCCGAACTCAGGCGCGCTTTCGGACTGTGGTAGCAGTGAGTTGTTGCCGTTATCAATATGCAAATTGCTTGGATCACTACCAACACCGGGACCTTTAAATCCGGGATAGCGTGCAATCATACATCCCGCACGAAAGTGAATATGCTCCGTTTTCAGAAATTTACGTGCGAATTCCCACGCATCATGGTCCACGATCGCATGTAATAAAGCCATTTCAGCGGGTGGAAATTCGGTCAAGATTGCTCTGCCAGGGGGTGGATCGTCTTTAACCTCTTCCCATGTCGGAAGTACACGGCGTTGTGCGGCTTGCATCTCCGCAAGTTGTTCACCTGAATAGTAATCTGGGACGATTAGGTAGCCTTTCGTTAAGAGTTCATCAAGCTGTGCATCGGTAAATTTCTTAGGCATGTTGACCTCCATTGGAAAAGTGGAATCGGTTTAAACAAGAACTTGTTAAAAATTTTTGCTGACGCACCTTGACAATCAGAATGAGTGACAAAGCCCGTCAGCAAAATTGAGAACTCCCCCAGACGGACTCGAACCGCCGACACGATGGTTAACAGCCATCTGCTCTACCGACTGAGCTATGGGGGAATGTTAGCATTAATTATAACCTATCTCGTCGGCAATTGCAAATTAAATTACATTTTTTAAATTTCGCCGCTTCACCCTATTTTTTCAACCATCTCCGCACACCTAACTTTCCCCGCAAAAAGCCCCAGAGAACACCGACAGCCAACCATACCCAGAAACCTATCAACCCAATCTGTAAAACAGTGGGATAAGCCTTGCCTGCCGTGCCACGGTAGCGAAACTCTCGGGGAGGGTCAGCGTATTCTTCGTAGAAGTAATCAGGAATATCAAAAATAGACAAACGACCATGACCGAAAGGTGGAGATATAACAGGATTACCTACTGCTATATGAAAAATAACTGCTACCGCGAACATCCATAATAGCCCCACCACGAATCCGAGTAGCACTCTCAAAAACAGAATTCCGAGAAACCGGAGACCGGCTTTGAATTTCCTCAGAAACATAGTTTTCACCGCTGTCGTTAGACAGGCATTAGGTATAGATTTTAATTTCTTCAGGGTTTATAGCAACGATACGAGAAATGTGTTCAAGTTCGTCTTCGGATAGCACTTGGACGATATCTTCCCAGACTCGGTCCTCCCGTTCCGAACGTTTATATTTATAGATGTCAAATTTGCGACTGATAACAAGAATGCGGATATGTTCGTTGTCATCATCGTCAAAAACATCAACGAAATAGTCTGGATCTGGGAAAGAGCCTGTTTTTAGCGTGTCATGAATTTTTTGTTTTAGCGTTTCAGATGCCATATCTCTACCTCTTGTTACCAAAGCATAACTTCTTCAGGCAGCATACCGATTGAGAGGAACACATGTCCCCATTCTTCTTGTGAAAGATTTTTTGCCAACTCGTTCCAGATGATATCGCTTCTGCCTCCCATAGTGTGCCCGTTGAATTTTCGGCTGACAATGACAATGTGGACATGATCCGCTGACCCATCTGAAACATCAACAAAATCTTTTGTATCGCTGAAGTAGCCTGTTTTGAGCAGATTCTGAATTTTTTGCTTTAATATCTTGCAGGCCATTATACAAATTCCATCTTTCTGTTTTCGTGAGTTGCGTTCGTGTAAGAAACTCGTTTTAGAATAGTATTTAATGTGAGCCTCGCTTCAAGACCTCAAGTCCAAGATCGGTTATTCGATAATACCCCGTTCTGGTTCGTTCTATCAAGTCTTTGTTTCTCAGGTAAAGCTCTATCCTTCCGCTTCGACTTAACTGTTCCCTCTGATTTTTGGTAAGGGAAAAATGTTCGGTAAGCCCATTGATAATTTCTAACCGGCGATGCTCCCTTCCGTCCGCGAGAAGTTCAAGTGCCGGGTGCTCCATTTCTTTACCTGTAGGTAGAGTTGTTCTTTCATCAGAGGTTCGTGTAGGTGGAATCGGGGGTTCGTCAAATATGTCAAAACCTTCTGGAGAAATCATCTCCCAATCACCATCAGGGAGGGTGGGCGGTTCGCCATCTTCCGATATCCATGCTTCAAAATCTTCTGGAGAAATCGTTATTTCCCAATCGCCATCGACTTTTTCAACACGCCATCCCGCGTCACGCATATCTTCTTTACCCTCGCGTCCCTGTTCATGCCAATAGTTCCAAAAAACTTGACTAATACTGTCCGATGCAGCATACCACATTGAACCCTTTTTGGTAAACATGGCACCTTGAAAAATGAAAGAATCATCTACTTTAGCAAGATGTTCCTCCAGTTCATGCTTTTCTGCTTTTACTTCTTCCAACCGAATTGACTTCGTCTCAAGACGTTGCTCCAACTCAATCTTTACCGCTTTGGTTGCTGTTAGTTCCTTTGATACAGTCTTAAGGCGTTCTTCGGAAGCAAGCCACTCTTCTTCCACTTCTTCTATATCTGCTAACCGCTTTTGAACGTCCTGAAAGCGTTTTTCAAATTCATTCTTTTCTGCTTCCACTGCTGCAAGTTGTTTAGACATCTCCGCGAGGCGTTCCTTAAGGTCAGCATTCTCTACTTCCGCTGGGTGCTCTTTGGCTTCATTAGAAAAAAGCCGATCTCGGATTTCTTCAACTTCACGTTTTGCATCTCGATTATTGATCTCGCCAAGTACTTCAGCGACGTAAGTCAGGTCTGCCCGAGTGCGTTCGGAGTTCAGATCCTCTACACCTGGATGTGCCCAAAGATTTCGCCCGTCCGCTATCGTTCCAGTCTTATATTGGACCTTTGAATTGGAATTAAACTGTTGACTGAAAACACGATCACGATGCCAATATTCTCTGATAATGTGCGGAAAATGATTGATATCTATCGCAGCTTCAATGTTTCCGTTGTGTTCTCGCAGGTCTTCCTTGAATCTTTCTACGTCTTCATAGAGTAAAGAATCTTGAATTAAGTCTTCAACCTGCTCGCCTCGAACTTTTTTTAAGCATCTGATGATGAATGGACGCATGGCATCCCGATATATATCGTGTGCCTTACGAAGTGCCTCCCTATTTGGATATTTTGTCATACTTATACGTAAACCTCCGTGAAAATAAATTCCCGAAAGTATATCATATTTTTCCTGCTTCGTCAACTATAAATTAACTCAAATTGCCACCTACTTTATAGACATAGCACTCCGCTGGAGTGCTAGCGAAGCCTCCCTCTTTCCTATAGACATGTTGCTCCGCTGGAGCAAAGAGGTACATCTAACAATAAAGATTTCTTCACGCCAGAGGCGTGATATGTCTATAGAAAACTTTATACCCCTCTTAATCATTCCACAGAAAACACCTCAACCTTATTCGTATCAATCCACCGCGCCACTACACTCCGCCCCGGAACTACCACATTTTTATCCTCAAAAGGCTCTGTCCCAAAGTTTGCGAAAATCTCAACCTCGTCCGCAAACACAGTGCGCTGGACACGCTTATCCGCAGTCAGCCACTCGAAATCCGTCATCGCCTCTCCACCAATCTGCCGATGCAAAGGCGAGAAAAACGCATAGTACCGCTTTATCCAATTTTTGTGCTTGGCAAATCTTGCGATATTCAGATGATACAAAGGCGGGACATTATAGAGCAACTCTAAGAGTGCTACCGTTTCCATTGCATTCTTAAATTTGAGACTACTATACCCCCAATGATGCGTTGTCACCACCGAATCGTGGAACACAATTTGGTAGAGCGGTAACCGAAAACGTGGGTCGTAATAGAGATAGAAGTAACGTTCTTTGAGAGGGACTTGTTTAACGTGAATCGCAGGGGCTTCGGGGGGCCAGTACCCACCTATGTAGTAAGGCGAGGTTTTATCGTTCATATCTGGATCACTCCACCCGATGACAGGACTCATCATCCCGTGAGCAAAATGGATCGTCCCTGCAGCATAAGCGGAACCGCCTTCTGAACCGATGACCATAGCATGGGTATCCCGAATCCACGCCATACGCGCAAGTCGTGCGTTCATGTCATCTAACTGCGTTGCGGGGTGCGATGGCGAATAGTCGTCAAAGAGTTCGCCGTAAGCATCACAATCAATGAACCATGAATTGAAATCCGTTGGCATCTGCGCGACGATACCGTTGACGCGATTTTCGACATAAGGTTGCGCGACGAGCGGACTTAAGTGGTATCCTTTCTGTTTAAATCCTTTACTCTTCGTCCCATCGGCGTTGACAATCCCTCCGCTCTCATAAAGCGACAGGTCAAACTGTGCCGTCTCCCATGTATTCTTTTCGTTAGGATGATGGATGCTATGATAGGAATCGTAGGGTCCAACCAGATAGCCGAGTGCTTTCGCTTTCGCAACGGCAGTCGGATGCCGAAACCCATCCTGCCACGAATCTACACCGATCCAGAGTCTATCCAACCCATTTTTCGCAAACCGTTCCAGCAGTTTCACAGACAGACCGTCCCCCCACGCATCGGGGGGTCGTAGCATATTTGAAAACGCTGCGTAGAGCAGTAGGCAGTTGCGCCGATAGAGTTCGGAGAACGATAGTGTAGCCGGATTTCGGGAGAGCAACTTCTCCGCTTCTGGCATAAGCGGAATCCCTATCCAAGCGGTGGGGTTGTAAAAATTCGGCCGCTCAAGCTGCCTACTTATTGCACGACTTACAACCCGTCGGACGTAATTGGACGGATAGTCTGACTGGGCGATCTCTCGGATGGCGTTCTGTATTTCTATGTTTAATCGTGAAAAAATATGTCCTTCGATGGTTTCTGCTGCGCGTTCATTACTGCCACGATTTAGTCTTGAGGCGAACGCCTTCCAGTCTGTCACATCGTATCGACTGATCATTTTGCCGCCCCAGAGATAGGCGTGTGCCGCACCGAGTAATTTCTCTACTTCAGGGGTCTGTTTAATTTTTTCGGCGAAGGAGACGAACTCACCGTTTTGCTGGAGCCAACGTCGATACTGTTTGGCAGGTTCAACGGGTGACGCTTCACCAAGCGAGACGCGTACCCCGTATCTTTTCTTTTTCCAGTTCGGTGTGAAGGCGTGAGACACCTGCATACCTAAGGCAGACGCTTCGGTCTTACGGAACAGAATTTTATTGTTGAAGGGATTTGTTAAAATATAGGTGAGTGTCCTATCGCCAAGGTCAAGGCCCCAAAACGGCATGGAGAGACCTGCGGTTGTGTTTATTGGTCCGCGTTCAGATAGAAAGTCCTGCCACGTCTCGTCATCTTTTGGCACGTAACTCCCTTCAAAAAAAGGGAGAATATAGCCGTGAGTAACATCCGTGTTTTCAATAACTGGCCACGTTAAACTTTGCGTATCGTTTGCGTCGGCATCTTGCGTAAATTCAATCGTTAGGGAGTCTTGTCCTCCCACAAGTTCAACACGGACGCTCAGAGAACGTTCTGGGAATTTCCAACTGATAATATTATCTTCATGAGAGAAATCCGTTGCGCTGCCGAATCCCGTCTGTTTCGATGAGATCGGTATTGTTATGTTTGTGCCTGCTGGATAGGCATTCACGACAAGCGACTGTGGAGCAATGTCAATTGCCCATGTAGCGTTGCTGAGACGAACCGTTTCAGGTGTGGCACTCATACTGATAGAAGCCAACAGAAATACCCCTATAGATAAGATATAGAATCGCAATTTGGACACTGATTTCTATCCTCATTCAAAAAGTTGTGAGACTTTACACGAAAACCCTTCTACGACATCTTCACCCGTAAGGGTATCTTCGCGCGTAAGCACTTTAATATCTGTCTCTGAGCGATACACCGTTACCGTTTTTGCCACAGGTTCAATCACCCAGACGAGCTGCGTTCCGCCGCTCAGATAGGTGAGTGCCTTTTCAAAGACCCGGAACAGAACATCTGTTGGGGAAACGATTTCAACAGCCAGATCCGGGGGGATGGAGAACGCCTTACGTCTGTCATCTGGCAGTCGTTCTGTCGAAACGAACGCAATATCTGGTATCAGGAACCTATCGCCAATCTTAAAACCGGTGTCCGATGTGTAAGCACGTCCCAGTTGATTTTCGCGAACATACGGACCTAAAAATAAAAATAAATTGGCACTAATATCACCGTGTTCTCCGGATGTCGGTGGCATCGGTATTAATTCTCCTTCGACATATTCATATCTCTCTAAATCGCTTTCAAGGAATTCCGCAAGCGTCATATCGGTTTCTATCGGAGTGGGAGGGATTGCAACCTGTTCCGGTTCAGCTTTTAGCATACTCATCAGAATGCCTCCTTTTATCTTGTTAATTCTTCCCATAACGCTCGATAAAAGTTCATCACGCGCAGCGGGTCGGAGCTTCCCGCGATTTCTGCAAGCGTGTAGCCGGAATATCCGGAATCTTTCAGGGATGTAAAGAGTTCTCGCCAGGGATACTCGCGTCGATGTAATTCCGTGATATGCACCAAACCGATTCTACCCTTTACAAGATTAAAGTTGTTTTGGATGGAGCCGTTTTCGACTTCACCGAAGTTGGAGTTCCAACAGACGTAGACGTTGTCGTGGTCAGCAACATCAATAATCGTTCGGATGTGTGGGAGTTCAGAGGTACCGCCACCGTGTACTTCCAACCGAATCTGCACGCCGAGATTAGCAGCGAATTCGCCACACTCCCGCAATGACAATCCAATTTGCTCCAGCGTCTTTTCAACAGGTACTTCCTCAGGGAGACCGTTTGGACGTACCTTGACCCCTGGTGCTCCGACATCTGCTGCCAATTGGGAATACAATTTTGTCCCTTCTATATTTTGACGAACCACATCTTGATCTACGGCGTGATAGTCAAACGCTGAGCCTAAACCCGCAATCTCAATCGGGGAGTCATCGAATTGTTGTTTTACGGCTGCCCGTTCACTTGCCGAGAGTTCAACTTCAACGCCATGGGCATGCGTTGTCCGCAATTCCACGCCTTTAAAGCCTGTTTCCACACAATTTCCAATAATTGTGGGGATATCCCAATCTTTTGCCATATTATACGTAACTAAACCAAGTTTCATAGCGTCTCCTTATTCAAAAAGTTGTGCGACCTGACACGAAAATCCTTCAACGACATCCGCGCCGCTAAGGGTATCATTGATCGTCAGTAATTTAATATCTGTTTCTGACCGATACACCGTTACCGTTTTTGATCCAGGTTCAATCACCCAGACCATCTGTGTACCAGCTTCCAGATAGGCGAATGCCTTTTCAACCACGCGTCGGAAAGCATCTGATGGTGAAACGACCTCAACCGCAAGATCTGGTGGAACTGGAAATGCTTTGCTTCGATCGTCAGGCACGCGCGTTGAAGAAATAAAAGCAATATCTGGTTTCAGCACACGCTCACCGACCTGGAAGCCTGTGTCCGGAGCGACCACCTCGCCAAGTTGATTCTCACGGACGTACAGACCCACGCTTAGAAAAACCCTTGCACTAATTATGCCATGTTCCACAGATGCAGCTGGCATCGGAATTAATTCTCCTTTCACATACTCATATCCCTTCATATTACTTTCAAGAAAATCCTGCAACGTCATGTCCGTTTCTATAGGCGCGAGGGATATTATCGCCTGTTCGTGACCTTCTTTCGCAATGTTCATCGCAATGTCTCCTTTTTCAATAAATCGTTTCATTCAAAAAGTTGTGCGACTTGGCACGTAAAACCTTCAACGACATCCTC
The DNA here is from genome assembly GCA_022822215.1 of Candidatus Poribacteria bacterium. Lineage (GTDB taxonomy): Bacteria > Poribacteria > WGA-4E > WGA-4E > WGA-3G > WGA-3G. Next base: position 13,870 of record JAJECD010000365.1, read on the forward strand.
GCCGCTAAGGGTATCGTTACTGGTGAGTGTTTTGATGGCTGTTTTGGAGCGATACACCGTTACCGTCTTCCCCACAGGTTCGACAACCCACACGAGACGGGTGCCCGCATCAAGATAAGCAAATGCTTTTTCAGCAACACGATACAGAATATCTGACGGTGAGACGACTTCAACGGCGAGGTCTGGTGCCACAGGGGATGCCTGGCGTTTGTTCTCAGGCAACCTTGCTGTTGAAACGAAGGCAATATCCGGCTTAACCAATCGATCTCCCAGTTTGAAATCTGTATCCGCTGGATACAAACGCCCCAGCTGATTTTCGCGAACATGTAAACTCAAAAGAAAACTGAGATTCATGCTGATTTCGCCGTGCTCCATTGTCGGTGGTGCCAT
>JAJECD010000130.1 GCA_022822215.1 Candidatus Poribacteria bacterium
AAACACGGCGTATAGGCAGTATAGTAGATAGGCAATTCGTCCGCAGAAAGTATCTCACCAGCGAAGAGATTTGTCACAGGCACTTCAGCGGTCGGAATCAGGAACAGATCGCTGTCAGGGTTCTCTTCATCCCTATCACACCGATACATATCTTCCTCAAATTTCGGAAGTTGTCCCGTGCCAGTCATTGTCGGTCGGTTGGCGAGGAATGGCGGGGAGACTTCGGTATAACCGTGTTCGGTGGTGTGCAGGTCAAGCATGAACTGGATCAACGCACGCTCCAACCGCGCCCCTAATCCTTTAAAGAGGACAAAGTTGCTTCCCGCGACCTTCGCACCGCGTTGAAAATCGACAATATCTAATTGTTCAGCGATTTCCCAGTGCGGTTTGAGTTCAAAATCGTACCTGGGCAATTCACCCCACGTCTTGATTTCGATGTTATCCGCTTCACCGACACCAACAGGTGTACTTGCCTCCGGCATATTCGGAATCGTCAAGAGGATCGCATCTACTTCGGCTTTTGTATCGTTAGCCTCGGCGGTGAGTTCTTTAATTCTTTGAGAGAGTTCCCGCATCTCCGCGATCGTCTCTGCCGCATCCAGTTTCTGCTTTTTTAGCTGGGCAATCTGTTGGGAGACCTTGTTTTGATGTGCTTTAAGGGATTGTGTATAGGTTAAGTTCTCACGCCAACGCGCATCCAACTCTACCAACCGATCCAAATCAGCATCAATGTGGCGATCCGCTAACATCTGTCGGACAGCTTCAATATTTTCGCGAATGAGTTTAAGGTCAAGCACAGCGGTTCCGCTCCTCTATAGTAAAGTTCTATTTGCAAGCCTGCATTTAAAGTGAGGTTTTTAGATAGAGATTCTGTGGTAACTGTCCTATAACAAAAAAGCCACAGCATTGTAGGACACAACGTGTGACTAATTTGCTATAAAAGAAACGGGCCCGACGGGACTTGAACCCGCGACCTCCTGCGTGACAGGCAGGCGCGCTAGACCAAACTGCGCCACGAGCCCATAATATTTTTAATTCCTTTTTAACCTTGCAATCGAGAGGCTTTTCGCTTCACGACAGTCAAAACAAGTAGGCGGGACAGGACTTGAACCTGTGGCCTACAGCTTGTAAGGCTGTCGCTCTAGCCACCTGAGCTACCCGCCCAAAATTCCTCAGTCTTGTCATCACAAGGTCTTTCACCTCAAGGATGTTATTAAGTATAACACATAGTGAAACGTTTGTCAAGAAAAAACTGTTTTTTTGAAAAAAATGAGAAAGTACACTTTTACGTGCCGTTTGGAAGTCAACTTTAATTGTGCCCTAAAATCCGGAGCGATTCGGATTATTCTTGTGGTTCGTCGTTTCCGCGATACGGTCGCGTGCCACGGACCAGCACCCGCCTGGGGTTGTCTTCCAACACAAGTTCATCGGCACTATGGTAGCCGAGCGTCATACTCATCCGCGTGCCATCGGTCCGATTAACGCCCGCGGAGTGAACGATCATACTATCAATAGCAAGTAAGCCGCCTGCTGGCATCGGTAAGGGAATCGCTTGACTCGTAGCAATCTCCTGCACCGCGTCGTCATGGAGATCCGCGAAAGCCGGTAGATGATGGGACCCTGGCACAATACGCGTGCAGCCGTTCTCTAAATTGGTGTCCTCCAAATAAATCAGAACTGTCGCAATAGTTCGAGACCAGTGCCGGACATCGCGATGCCACCCAAGTGAATGACTTGAACCTGCGTCCCGAAGATAGACGTGATTGTGCCGATTCAACACATATTCTATATCCGAACCCAATAGCGATTCCAATGGATTGAGGATCTCATCACAGGTGATTGTCTCTCGAAAGATACCACCGCGTTCCCAAATTGCGGAGATCCGGATGATTCTCCCATTTTGCCGAACTACCGGTTCCACGACTTCCTCCATATCCTTTAATGCTGCTGCTTTTAGTGCTTCTACTTGATCCATAGGCAGTTGCGTCGGAAATCTGACAAAGCCGTTGTGACGAAACAGTTGAATTTCTTGGGGCGTGAGTTTCATCGGTTTCCTTCCTTTGCATTCGGAAAAATATAAGAAATCAATTTAGCACGAATTGCAATGGCGGTCAACAGAGAATTATACTGAGACGAACCATTTTATGATGGGACAATTTATTAGTAACGAAAAATGAAAATATTCCGTTTTATTCTAAAGTAGATAAAATAGCAAAAAAACACAACGAGAGAGGAAAAAAACGTGAAAATATCCTGTTATTGCCTGCTGATTGTCTGCCTTGTCGTACTTTCTGGCTGTATGCACATGTCAGGTTACAAAGAGGCTTCATTGCGCCATCACGCGTATGCAAGTGGCGAAAAAAAGGCTACCACTGCGGAGTGGCGCGCTTTGGTTCCTGAATTCCAGAGCGTTATTGATACAGACCCCCAAGGACCTTTCGCCGATGATTCACAATACGCGATTGCCTCCAGTTGGATGTGGAGCATTAAAAGCGGCGACACTGAAGCACCACAACAGGCAATCAAAGCACTTCAAGAACTGGTTCAGACTTACCCTAACTCGCCGTACGTACCACATGCCCATTATTGGTTAGGGCGTTGCTACGACTCCATCAACCAAAACCATCAGGCTATCACACAGTATCAGATTGTAGCAAACCGCTACGCTGACTCTGGATTGTTGGCGTATGCCCAATTAGAATTGGCGCGCTTATACGTGAGGCAAGGTTCCCTCACACGCGCTGAAACGTTCTACAGCAATCTCATCAACGCCTCAACAAATAAGGAAATTGCTGAGGCCGCCTCCGTGGAATTACAGGCATTCAAATCAAAACGAAGACAGGGAGTATCGCCTCCTAAAGATATTGTACAAACGCAGACAGACAAACCGAGACAGACTTTTACAGAGCAGATAGACAAACCAAAACAGACGCTTACACAATCGAAATCGAAACCACAACCTTCAGCATCAGCAGCAGCTAAAAAAGGGTTAGACCCGGAATCACTGACGCGTGAGTTTGGATTGATGGCAAAAACGATTGTGATTGACCCCGGTCACGGTGGCAAAGATCCGGGAGCATTAGGGGACGGCGTGATCGAAGAAAAAGGAATTGTTCTCAGTATCTCAAAAAGGCTCAAAGAGATCTTAACAGCAAAAGGTTATCGTGTGTTGATGACACGGGAGACCAACCGTTTTATTCCACTCAAGGAACGCACGCAATTCGCAACGCGACACAAGGCAGACCTCTTTCTGAGCATCCATGCCAACGCCAGCGAAAGCCCGCAAGCGAACGGCATCGAAACCTATTATCTGGATGTCAGCAGTACAGATAAAGCCTCAGAACAGATTGCCGCGCGGGAAAACGCAAATTCCGGCTATAGCATCCAAGAACTTGAATCTTTATTGCAAGGAATCATCCAAGAAAGCAAAAGTGAGGACAGCAGGCGTTTGGCAGCGCATGTACAGCAAAAATTAGCACAAGCTACGGGGGCAGTAGATCGCGGGGTCAAGCATGCCCGTTTTGTAGTCTTGATTGGCACGAAAGTGCCAGCTATCCTAATTGAAACAGGTTTCCTTTCAAATCCAACAGAACGCCAGAAACTCGCAACAACGGCGTATCAATCTAAAGTAGCCGCTGCGATTGCCGAAGGCATCGACGATTTTTTAGGAAAAACGGGGGGTCCTCCTTTTGTCCAAACGCAAAGTTCAAAATTCGAGGCTAAAAGTATTGTGAGAAACAGGTGATGTCTTCAACTCAGTTTGCCAGCAAAAATTTACGATACACAGCAGACGCCCCTTCGCACGCCCGTCTTCCGGTAAACGCCAGAAGTCCAGGTGTTATCCGGCGGATTCTCCTCGTATGCGTGATGCTTTGGGTTGTCAATGGACATAATTTTGTGGCTGCCCAGCAGGCGAAGATTGCAATCGTTTTACCCGCCGCTACACCCGAAACATCAGAAGGCGATGTGCAATACGCCCGTTCCGTTAGCAAGCGATTCAATCGAATGCTCAACAGTATCGGGTTTACTGCCGACCCGCTGGAAGAGGCATCGCTTTCTAAAGTGGCACTGCAATCTCGGCGGTTAATTATTCTTCCCTTAAATTCCACAGTAACCGCACAAACAACAGCACTCTTGCAAGATTTTGTTGCAAAGGGGGGTAAACTCTTTGTAACCTATAACCTTCCAAGGACAGTAGCACCTCTTCTGGGTTTACAGCAAACGGATTGGTTAAAAGACGACCCACCCGGACAGTTCTCCACCATTCAACTGCGCGCCCCTGAAGTCCTTGATATACCGGTCTCTGTTAGACAAGTCTCGTGGAACATTACAGTGGCGGAGCCGACAACGCCTCAGACAAAAATTATCGGTTATTGGCACGATGCAACGGGGAAATCGACCGGTTTACCTGCGCTTTTTATGAACGAGGTCGGTGTTTTTTTTAGTCATATTTTTCTACCAGATGATATACAAACGAAGACCCAATTACTTGCAGCACTCTTAGGACACCTCGTGCCGGAATTTCGGCAAACCCTTGCCCAACAGGCAATAGCGGCAATGTCTGCTATAGGGCATACAAAAACTTTTGAGAAACTGGAGGCGTTTGTTCAACAAGGCGGTGTGCAGGAGGCAATACAGACTTTAAAAACAGGCAGTGATCTGATGCAGCAGGCGCGCGCTGCATACCAAGCCAAGAACTACAAAACGGCGATAACTACAGCCCGCGCAAGCCGTGAAATACTTTCAAAAGCCTATTTCTTATCACACACCAGCATCGAAACGGAGGGACGCGCCGTATGGAATCACTCCGGACTGGGGGCATATCCGGGAGATTGGAACCGGTCTGCTAAAGAGTTAGCGGCGGCGGGGATTAACATGATCCTTCCGAATATGGCGTGGGCGGGTGTCGCGCATTATCCGAGTCAGGTCTTACCACAGAGCAAAACTTTTGCACAATACGGGGATCAGCTCGCACAATGTGTGACAGCAGCACGTGAACACGGTTTGGAGGTGCATGTATGGAAAATCACATGGAATTTGGAAGGTGCCCCGAAAGAATTTGTTGAAAAACTGCGGGAGATGGGACGGACCCAAGTCTCTGCAACTGGCAAACCCCTCAATTGGCTCTGTCCTTCGCATCCGGAAAATGTCCAATTGGAACTGAAGAGCATGCTGGAAATTATAACGAATTACGATGTAGACGGTATCCATTTGGACTATATTCGTTATCCGGGAAGCCATGCGTGCTACTGCGACGAATGCCGTAAAAGATTTGTGCTTGCAACACGACAGGAAATTGAGAAATGGCCCGCCGAAGTCTTACCAAAGACGGGGAAACACGCCGATCGTTACATTGTGTGGCGGACGCAACAGATAACGCGTCTGGTGCGTTTATTGCACAAACGGGCACGTGAAGTGGACCCTGACATTAAAATCTCCGCAGCAGTTTTCGGAGGTTATCCGGCATGTGTTACCTCCATCGGTCAGGATTGGATTGCATGGGCAAAGGCTGGCTATATCGACTTTGTATGCCCAATGAACTACACAGAAAATACAGACTATTTCACGGAATTGTTAGGTAACCAACTTGCTTTACTGCCCAACGGGTTCGCTATCTATCCAGGTATCGGTGCGACAGCTTCTAATTCGCTCCTGAAACCAGACGCTGTCGTTGAACAGATTTATCTGTCCCGTCACTTAGGCGGTTCGGGATGGGCAATTTTTGACTATTCCGTTGATATTTCTGAGGTGGTGTTACCGGCACTGCGGATGGGTGTTGGGAAACGTAAAGCCAAACCCTCACATTAACAAATACATTATATCACTTTTCTGAGTAATTGACGACTTTTTTGAGAAAAATAAAGGCTGGTAGGCGTTATGAAAAAGAAAGGTGTTTCAAGTATATTTGCATTTTCTTGCAAGATTTTGGTCTGCATTCTCCTTTTCAGTTTATGGTCTCCCATAATAGTACCTATTCTCTTTTACTTCACGTTTGCAGACATCGACATGAAGGCACAAATGCTATGGGATTGGAGCGAATTCAATGACTTGACGAACTCGGCGAAAAATCTTCAAAATAAAGGGATTCCTCTCCGTTTTGAATATAAAGCCGTTTTAGTTTTTAAAAAAGTCAGTGATATGGGTTTTTTATGGATTCCTGCTGGCATTCTGTGGGCGTTTTCAAGAGGTATATCTTCGATACTGCACCGCTCCGTGCGGCGCGAACACTCCTGAGTTTTTCAGCAGATTCTGCTTGCATATCCCTCATAAATCGTGTAAACTAAATTGGATGCAAGACAAATCTAAAGGTCTCAATAAAGATAGGCTTAAGATTGTCGTCGACTTTCACGCCTACGCTACACCGCGTGCTTGAGGATGTTCTAAATACGGGCTGTAGGAACGGTTGTCCTACAGAAGATTAAAGGAGATAAAGGAGATTTTTTAATTTATGGCTCAAAAACCGAATATTCTATTTTTGATGAGTGATGAACATAGTCCGCACGCGATAGGGTGTGAAGGTAATACGATTGTCCAAACACCGAATCTGGACCAACTTGCGGCATCCGGCACTTATTTTGAGAGTGCTTACTGTCAAGTTCCACTTTGCACCCCCTCTCGAATGTGCATGCTGACTGGCAAATACGCGCACCGTTGTTCGGCATGGAATAACGGGTCAATTCTTTTCCCTGAACACCTCACGATGCCAGCACATTTCGCACAACACGGCTACTCGACTGCCTTGGTCGGTAAGATGCACTTCGGCGGGAAGGAACAGCTTAACGGTTTCCAGTCTCGTCCGTACGGTGATCTGCGCGGCTATGCTGGACATCAGACGGATCCCCTGATATCATCTGGTACACGACAACGGACACGACTGGCGGGCATTACGGAAATCCCAACGAGTCTCCTGCAAGAACGGGTTATTAACACAGAAACACTTGAATATTTGAGGGCGCAACCCTCGGAACAGCCGTGGTTCCTGCTTGCGAGTTATAGCCGTCCACATTTCCCATTGACAGCCCCGAAACGCCTTTTCGATAAGTATTGGCCCGATAATGTAGATATGCCGAACATTCCGCCGGGACACTTAGCGCAGACTCACCGCTATGCGAAGGGTTTACGAGATAACTTCAAAACGGAGGAGATTCCACTGGAAGAAGCCCGGAAAGCACGAGCGGCTTACTACGCCTGTTGCGAGTTCTTAGATGAGACCGTCGGGGATTTACTCGCGCTCTTAGAACGTGATGGCTTACTGGATAACACAATTATCGTCTATACAACTGACCACGGCGAAATGGCTGGCGAACACGGGCAGTGGTGGAAATCAAGCTACTATGAGGCAGCAGCGCGCGTGCCGTTAATTGTGTCGGATAGAAGTTTAGCGCAATCACACGGGACCCGGGTAACAGCACCTGTTGAATTAAACGATCTCTTCCCGACGTTATGTGCAAGGGCGGGTATCCCAATCCCTGAAGGCTTAGACGGTGCCGATCTGACGAACCTTATGTCCGGGAACAGTGAGGGTTGGCGCGACACTGCGATTACGGAGTACTGGTCGAATCAGACCACGGGTCCGATGCGTATGCTCCGAACGCCTCGCTATAAGTATGTCGCCTTCCCTGAAGATGAGTCTATTCTCTTTGATTTAGAAACAGATCCGGATGAATTCGAGAATCTCGCCGGTCAAGCGGCGTATCGGGAGTTAGCAGCATCCCTGCACGCGCAGCTTATGGGTGGCTTCTCATGGGAAGCTGTCGCCGAGCAAAAAGCAGCGGATCAGGTGCGAAGCCGAAATTTTAAGGAACCTTGGGGTAGAGGGACACCGAATCAGTACACATTACCTGATGGTCGCGTCGTGGATGCGGAAATCTGTCTCTATAATCCTTCGGTAAGAGAAGAGGGCTGACGCACGTAGGAGCAAGGCTTTGGAGCAACAATCATCGGAACGGAGGGTAGAGGTCGGGCGAGGTTCTTTCGCCCCTACAAGTTTTGACAGCACATCCCGCCAAAAAATTCGATTTCCTGCTATCCTCGTAGGGCTACTGTTAGTAGCGGCGATGTGTGCGGTCACGCCCTACAACAATTACTACCTACAAAACTCCAAGATTGCGGGGAATCACCTCCCCGTGGGTTCAATCTTCGGAATCCTCCTTCTGGTATTCCTTGTGAACGTACCGTTGCGTAAGCTGATGCGGCACGGACGTTTTGCTTTCTCTGCACTTGAACTAACCGTCATCTGGATCATGCTGATTGTTGCGGTGGGCATCCCGTCAATGGGATTGTTGCAGTTTCTGCTGCCATCGCTGGTCGCGGTGCGGTACTTCGCGACCACAGAAAACGACTGGTCGGAAACACTTCACCCGCATGTCCCAGAATGGCTTGTTGTCACGGAGCCGCAGGCTGTAACGGACTTCTATGAAGGCATCGGTTCCGCAGAAAGTGTTCCGTGGATGGTCTGGCTGGAACCTCTTCTGATCTGGGGACTTTTCGTCCTGGTCTTTTATTTCACAACGCTCTGCCTTTCGACGATCCTCCGAAAGCAGTGGGTGGAACGTGAAAGATTCTCGTTTCCATTAATTCAGATTCCGATACAACTCGCTGCGGAACCTGAGCGTGGGAATCTTCTTAATTCTTTTTTCAAAAGCAGACTGCTTTGGGCGGGGATGGCACTTCCAGTCGTGTTGCACCTCATCAACGGCTTACACGCCCATTTTCCGAAAGTACCAGAGATTCCGCTCATCTACAACATCTACACAGTCTTTACGGAAAAACCGTGGCATACGCTTGGGTGGTGGCCTGCGATGCGGTTTGTCATCTATTTTTCCGTTATCGGGATCGCCTCCTTACTCACGCTTGAGGTGTCGTTCAGCCTCTGGTTCTTCTACCTCTTCTTCAAACTCCAATATATCGTCATGAATGCGATCGGTCTGAGCATCGGTCCGTGGATTAGCTGCAGCCGTCAAGTGATGGGCGGGTATCTCGTCTTTGTGCCTGCGGTTTTTTGGATGAGCCGTGAACACATCGGGAGCATTTTCAGGAAGACGTTTGGCATGGAACGGGCAGGACAGGACGGACGACAATTAGACGACGCAAACGAACCGGTTTCGTATCGGGT
>JAJECD010000027.1 GCA_022822215.1 Candidatus Poribacteria bacterium
GCCGAGATGCCATTTGCCGATATAGCCGGTTGCATAGCCTGCGTCTCTGAAGACCTCGGCGATACCGGTTTCGGTGAGCGGGAGTGGTAGATCGTTGGAGACGGCTTTGTGGTTCAACGGGTATTTACCTGTCATCAGGCATCCACGTGCCGGCACACAGATCGGGACGTTAGTGAAGGTGTTGGGAAAGAACATGCCATCTTGTGCGAGTTGATCCATTGCAGGCGTTTGGACTTGCGGGTTTCCTGCACAACCAACATCGCATTGGCGGTGCTGGTCGCCGAAAACGAAGATTAAATTGGGTTTGCGTTCCATATTTTTACCTATCAAGTCTGGGTTATCGTTAGCAATCGTTAAAAAGATTGCATCCACGCGTAAATTTGGCGAAGGGTGCCTTCGGTCCGAGTCCAGATTTCCCTTTTGAGTGGTGAAATTACCTTTGTATAGTTGGCGAAATCTGTGCGAACGGCACGATACTGCTCTTTGTGCGCAATTAGTCCTTTATTTTCCGGCGGTGATGCGCCGAAATCCACCCGCTCGTATTTTTCATGACACGCCAGTGTGATGATATAGTGAAAAATTGCGTTATTCGGGCGGTATTTTAAGAATTCTGGCACGGATGCCTCACACCACAACGTCACGGTTTTATTGAAACACAGGTAGAGCAGCCCTGCGATAATCGTTCCACGATACGTCGCAATAGCGAGTTTAGCGACTTTTTGCTGGAGGAGTGTCTGCATAAGCGAGCGCGGCTTCGGCGTTCCGCCTAACCGTCGGACGGTCATGAGATACATATCATAAAACGTGGATAACGCCGCCTCGCTGTTCGTATCCGTAACCGCCACTCCTGATTTTTCTGCTTTTCGGACTGCGCCTCGGACGCGTTTGTTGTAGGCGTGCCAAAGGGTATCAACATCCTCACTCGTTTCCAAGAGATGCGTGAAGTGGTGTGTACACTCGTAGCCTGTCTTGGTGAAATAACCGCCATAAGTTACGGTCTGTTCTGGCGTTAGCGTCCAACGAATCTCACACCATCCGTCCTTCGTTGCTGCTGTCTCAATCGACGTTACCAGGGTCTCAGGGGCCACATCTACTGAATTCATCAGATGGATGCCGCCGCAGAGGTTCCACGGCATTGATTGCCAGAGACGGATACCCGGTATCGGTTGAAATACAAACGCTGGTATTCCGCCTATCACGGAATCTTCTTCTTTGATGAGCAGATAGTCCGGCGTGAGTTGTTTGAAGGCACTGGCTAATGCCTCGCGCCACGCAAGGCTTTGGAAGGCTGTCGTATTTGGACACTGCTGGATCATAGCCTCCCACTCGTCCTGATTCCGATGGGTGAGGGGTTCTACCGTGTACACAAGCACATCGAGATTACGCTACTAACGCCGCGAAGAGTGCCTTGATATAGCCGACGGAATAGGCTAATCCGACATCGCCTTCTAATTTCGGAATATGATCGGCGTTGATGCATCCGTTGAACCCAACCTTTTGGAGTTCTTGGATAATTTTGAAGACGTTCATATCGCCGTCATCAAGGAGGACTTCCTCAAACGCCCCGGCTGTTGCGAGGCTGCCACGGACGTTCCGTAGGTGAACCATGAAGATGCGTCCTTTGCGTCCGTAGTTATTGAGTTCGTCGAGGACGATAGCACTGCCGCCTGCTTCGGCACGAGTGCCACAGCAGTAAAGGTAGCCAACATTTCTGCTCGGGAAGGCATCAATGACACGGTGAAAACCGAGTCCCCCTAACGGCGTGTCTGGGTTCGGGACATCTGATGGATGGATAGCGAGTTTGATGTCGTGTTCATCGGCGATAGGAACGAGCGCGCCGTAGATTTCACTGAAGCGTTTCCACCATTCGTCGAGTGCTTCCATTGTGGGAGTGTCCGGCGGATTCTTAGTGGCGGCACGGCTTTCGCCGCGTGAGGTATACCCGCCTCTATGAACAGAGGAATAACGCGTCATGAGATAATCGAAGGTATCTCCCCAGAAGCGTTGACGTGCGATAGGGACACCGGCTTCGGCGAAGACCCGAAGCGCGTTACACGTGTTTTCCAGTTCCTTTTCACCGTCGGGTTGTCCGGTCATAAACTTTTCTGTGATATTCGGAAGTGTCACACGATTGATGTCGAGGCCCCAGGCGCGTATCCGTTTTTTGATTTTCAGGACTTCGTCCAAGTCGGGGTAACCTTGTTCGTCGACCCCCGGGAAAGCGTTACCGCTTCCGAAGTCGATGCAGTCTGCACCGAGCTGTGTAACCTGTTTGAGGTAGCTTTCTGAAAGCCCACCATCCCAAACTGAAATTTTCATGTTTTTAATTTTCCTTGCGGTTCGATAGGCGTATTTAGGGAATTAACATGCTTTTCCGTAGAGTTGAAGAAACACCCCAGCAAAAACCCCTCCATTACATTTCGGGCTTGCGATCTTTAGCTAATTTTCTCATCTGACTTGCGATTCAGTGAAGTAGGTGTTTTTGCTTGAGTTTTCGCCCAGGACCTTGACCTTTATTTCCATTTGCCATTAAAGAGGTAATGGAATGGGTTGTCCACTCTCAACGGATTGGTATGCCGCCAATGCGATTTCGACTGCGGCGCGCCCATCTAACCCTTTGATCGGTGGTGGTGTATCATTGCGGATTGCATCCACAAAGACGCGAATTTCCTCTTGAACTGGTGGTGGCACTTCAATGTCTGAAATTTTGATCTGCCGTCCTTCACCTTCAAAGGGTTTAATCTGGATCGTTGCATCACTACCCCAAGTTTGTGGGAAATATATGGAACCGCCTTCACAATCGACACGTCCGCCGTATCCACCCACCGCGGAAATGTGACTGGAATGGAGCAGACCTACTGCGCCGTTTGCAAAACTCAAGGAAGCAAGCACGACATCGGGATAATCACTCTCTTTCTGGACGTACTGACCACCAGCGGCGTAGACGGAGCTAACATCTCCACAGGTCCAGCGCATAAAGTCGATTTCGTGGGCGTTGATTTCCATGAGGCTTCCACCAGACTTTGCGCGTTCTAATCGCCACGGAACATAGCTACCGCCGCTACGCCACGGGCCGCCGATGCGATGCACCATCATACAGGCGGGCGCGCCGAGTTCACCGCTTTGGACAATCTCACGCACTTTGGCATGCGTTGCATGGTAGCGGCACACTAAGCCGATCGTGAGTTTGACCCCGTTCCCTTCCGCAGCGGCAATCATTGCGTCGCAATCTGCTAACGTCGGTGCCATCGGTTTCTCAGAAAAGACGTGTTTGCCAGCGTTCGCGGCATCAACTGCCATCTGTGAGTGCAGAAACGGTGGTGATGCTATCAGCACCGCACGGATCTCCTCATTGGCGAGGAGTTCATGGTAATCCAGTGTATACGATGTTTCAAGATCGGTCGCGAGTTTTTCCGCTAAAGTCTCTTGAACATCACTCACGGAGATAACCTCTATCCCTTCAACGGCGTGCGCGCTCGTGGCAAGGCTTCTCCCCATGCCACCGCACCCGATAACGCCAACTCCAATCGTTTCCATTTTTTAATTTTCCTTGCGGTTCGTTTAGGAAGGCGTAGTAAGAACGCTCCTAAACGTATATCCAGCCCGGCGCGTTGCTTAGGCTTAGATTTTTAGTGAATTGCTTATCTATCTCCGTCTTGCCTTGATGTGTCCCCATGTAACGCTCAAATGGCTTGCGGTAGGACTTACATCGAGTCCGGTTGCCTTCATGTTGTTCTCCACTTCTGCCGAAGTCAGGACTCGATCGTAGATGCGGAATTCGTCGATATATCCTTGAATCGTATCACAGTCGCATCCATCAGAGCGGTCGCCGATACCGAGAAGCAGTCCGCCTTTTGAAATCTTCCCACCCTTCATGGCATACTTTTTCTCTAATTTCCCATTTACATAGTAGTGGACTGTTGAGCCGTCGTAGGTCCCGGTGAGGTGTAACCACTCCTCAAGCGGAATATCCTCCAGCACGTTGTCCTTTGCGGCTTGTGTTGACTGCCCCCCCGCTCGAACGAAGAAGCCGTGCTGGTTGTCGTCGTCATCGTAATAGAGGCTTGCTACTGCGGTATTGGCAGGCATATCGTCGAGCGAGATAATTCGATTCCAACTATCGTCTAAAGCGTTGATATAGACCCAGCACTCGAGGCTAATCTCCTCCCAATCACGATCAATTGTCGGTGGGGTTGAATCTTCAACGAGGAAGTAGTCAACACTCCCGTCGAAAAGGATACACTCACCGACTTTGCAATCCGAAGCGGGTGCGAGTTCAGGGTCCCCATGAACGGCGGCAGCTAAGCCTGATAAGAGATCTACCGCTTCGGATTTTATTTTTACGGTGTCCTTATCGAAAGTCCAGTAGGCGACTAAACCGTCCTCAACTGCGCCGATAATCGCGTGAACAGGTTTCACATTCCACACGAAGCAGGTTAGCAGGAGGCAGGTTATTGTGAAAAATCGCAGGTTGTTTACAAAACGTCTCTGTTGGCAACGGGTGCTATCTTTTCTTAACATGAGGTCCTCCTTTAATAACTATTAAGACAGGTCGCGCATCGCGCGTTCCCGTCGGTCGGCTCTTCGACGTTCACGTTCCTCGTCAGAGATTTGTCCGTGCTGCTCAGAAACAACGGGTCGGTATTCGGCGACCTCGTGTCTCCGTTTGAATACTCGGAAATAGTCGAAACGGGTGAGGGTTCGCGGGATATTTCCCGGACAGAGTGCATGTAGTCCGACATGCACCGACCTCCCCATGCCGACGTTCGTTTGACCGCAACTTTTCCACTGAATGCCGTCCTCACTGGCGAAAGCGGAAAATTGGTTACCTCTTCGTTCCATACGTAAGAAGAGTTCTCGGACGTTCCTGAGTCCACGGCTTCGTCCACGGAGGTGAAACACGCGGTTAACGTGCCGTTCAAATCGGACATCGCCTCTGAAAGCATGCGGTCCCGACGTTTTTTCTAAACGGAGGAACCTGTTTGGATTCTTCCATATCAGTATACCGCCGTGTTCTCTGAGTTGTGGCGTGATTCGCATGCGGGTTTCGACGGCGAAGTCTCCCGGCATTTCCATAAGGAGCCGTGGCGCGCTCATATCACCGCTGTTTCCATCTGCCCCGTGCCAGAGGTCTTGCCCGGGATCCGTTCCCATTTCGAGGTAACCTTGGCGTTCTGCCCAGGCGCCGCCGCCTTTTGGGTCCTCCCATCGCCATTCTGGACGCATGCGGTTCCCGATGAATTCATCTTCAAACACCATTTCCGTGAACTCGCCAGAGGATGCCCAGCCTTCAATCTTAACAGCCGAGATAGAATCCCCGAAACTCTGAGGGAGTAGGTGGAGATTGGGCAGTTCCTTCTTATAGTCCATCGGCTCCATACGAATCATGAGGCTTTGACCTTCAAAGTCAGGGTGTTCATAAAAGACGACATCTGCACCCTCTGGCGGGAAATCGGGTCCTTTAAAAATGCGAATCGACGAAATACGGTCTTCAAACCAAGTGCGCCCTTGTGCATCTCGGAGGTTAGCGATATCGCGTAGGAGGGTGATTTTCCTGCCTCGGAAGTCAACATGTTCGTAGCAATCTACAATCAACGGAATCGTGCCCCACTCCGGTCCGACGACGTCTAAACTGGAGCCGAAGTTAACCGATGAGATTCTGTCGGCGAAGTTGTAAGCAACGTCGTGCAGGTTCGGATAAAACCCTGGACCGAGTGCTAACTTCTGACCGCGGAAGTTACGATGCTGGTGAAGGATGACCTTATAGTTCGGGTTCGACGAGAAGTTTGGTCCCTTGTAAACGCGGACAGAAGAGATATTATCTTGAAATCCAATATCTCCCGTAAACGGAACGGGTTCTACAACATACCCCATTCTGCCCCGGAAGTTTGTATGTTGGAACACTTCAACAACCAGGCGCGGTATGACAATTGGCATTTTTTGCTCCTTGTTTATAGCAGTTAGCAGTCAGGTCGCTGCGCTTTCAGTAGTCAGTGATTTTGTTTATATTTCGCAAGAGTCATTTACAAATTTCGTGTATTTTTTTAGAATCTGTAGGGCTTACGCAAAATCAGAGAATTAGGTCTATCGTGACGCAA
>JAJECD010000276.1 GCA_022822215.1 Candidatus Poribacteria bacterium
AGTCTTCTTCTATGACGCGAGTAATCGCCTTCATGACTTCCGGCACGGAGGCATCAAAGCGAATCTGTGTTTCCAAACAACTTTTCGTCATCGCGGCTACCATCGCTGAGTGGTAACCGTGCCCCATAACATCCCCGATAAAAATAGCGACTCGGTTTTCGGAGAGTTCCATGTAATCGTAATAGTCGCCACCGACACTATTCGCCGGTTGGCAATAGCCAGCCGTATGCACACACGGATGCGAAATTTCTTGATTCGGGAGGAGGGACTGTTGGACTTCAGCGGCGAAGCGCATCGATTCTTCTTGTGCGATCTCTTTACGGATAGCACTCATTTGAATCTCAAGGTCCCGTCGGATCTTTTCGTTTAGGACCCGAAACATACCGCTGCCAATTCGTGGTTCACGTGCCATGGCGTTGAAGAAGTCGTTTCGGGTGATACGCAGGAATTGGGTCGGTTTCACAGTTTTGACAGTAGCACTCCGGGGTTTGTTGTCAATCAAGGCGATTTCGCCGAGACAGTAACCTTTCTCATCAAAAAACAAGACCTCCGTGCCTGCCTTGATAATACTCACTTTGCCGTCAACTATAAGATAAAGTGAGTCGCCGTCGTCGCCCTCCTCAAATAGCAGTGAATCCGCGGGATAAGTGACTTCGTTTGCAATCCGAGAGATCGATTTCAGCTCGGTTTCTGGAATTTCTGCGAACAGTTCCGTTTTTTGTAAGAATTGTAACTTGTCTGCTTCTGCTAACATTATCCATTGAACCTTTGACTTTTTGTAGAAAATGTGTTAAAATGTGGGCAACTTTTACTGCGTGATGGCAGTCAGCAGTCGGTTTAGGGAATAGCTGCTAACTAAGAGATTAGACGACATTCGGAAATATAAGTTGAAGGCAATGTGAGAGACTGCGGCCTCGTGCTATACGTTTAAGTATCTATCATGACACTAAAAAGGGAATTATGTCAATAACTGATTTTTTTCGAGGGAAAGTTCTGCTTATCACGGGTGGCACGGCGTTTTTAGGTCAACCGATGGTGGCGAAGATTTTGACCGCACTCCCCGATGTCCAAAAGATTTATCTTCTCATCCGAAGCCGCACCGATAAAACAGGAAAACGGGCTTCCGCGCAAGAGCGCTTGGAAAATGAACTCCTCGCCTCAGATGTTTTCGCTTCTCTCCGACGCTTGCACGGCGAAAATTTTGATGAATGGGCACAACAGAAGTTGATTGCTGTTGAAGGTGAACTGACTCACGAACGCCTCGGATTCAGCGATGCCGAATACCAACGCCTCCAAAACGAAGTACAGGTATTTATTAACATTGCAGGACTTGTGGATTTCGATCCGCCTTTTGACGATTCTTTGTGGGGGAACGCGCTTGCTGCTAAGCATGTGGTTAACTTCGCAAAAGGGTGCCGAGATACTGTATTCCTGCATATTTCGACGGCGTACGTTCGGGGAAGCGAATCCGGACGGGTGCCTGAGGAATTACCGGTTCCCTATGAACAGTACGCAGCGGAGCATCAGGAAAAAACCGGGATGGCTATTCCACAGACGCTCTCCGAAGAGATCGAAGGACTGCTATCTCTCAGTGCTGCTATTCATGCTGAAGTCGATGCTTCTGAGAATCTCGAACGTTTCCAACAAGAAGCTGAAGCGCAGATAAAAGGGACTCGGAAAGGGTTGGAAGCGCAGGTCGAAGAATTGAAATCGGAATGGCTTGAGAATCGGTTGGTTGAGGCAGGACTGGAACACGCACGCTCGCGTGGATGGAACGATACCTATACCTACATGAAATTCCTCGCCGAGCAGATGGTGATGGCATTGCGCGGCGACCTTCCAACTGCTATTCTGCGCCCCTCGATTATTGAGAGTAGTTTTGATGAACCTGTCCCCGGCTGGCTCGGAAAGTTTCGGATGTCGGAACCGCTAATTGTCGGTTTTGGGAAGGGACGACTGCCAGATTTCCCGGCAGACCCAGACATAATTCTGGATATTATTCCTGTTGACTTTGTTGTAAATGCGACCTTGGCAGCTGCCGAGGCGACAGCAAGACGGGGTGGCATTGAGGTGTATCATGTGGCAACCGGCACGCAGAACCCGCTCTACTTTCGAGGTATCTTTGAGGCGACTTACGACTACTTCGTCAAAAACCCGATGCTTGAAGATGGAAAGCCGATTGCTGTGCCTATCTGGAAGTATCCAAGTTTGGAAGAATTCCAACGGAAATTGGACAGCCGTATGCGCCTCATTGATTTTACTACGGCGGTGCTCGGACAGCTGCCGATACGTGCTGCGAAACGGAAACGCCGTCAACTTGTCCTGAAACAGAGTGGGGTCAAAGCACTTCTGCATTACATCAGAATTTATGCTCCCTACACTCGGACCAACTTCGAGTTTGAGACCAATAAGATGCAAGGGCTTTACACAGCACTCTCACCCATAGAACAGCAGCGTTTTAACTTTGATGTCTCGAAAATCCACTGGAAGCGGTATTTTCAGGAGATTCATATCCCCGGCATCAAACGGCATGTCTTGAAAATTGAAGACGGTACAGCGGGTGACTCGGAAACAAAACCGAGTAAGGTGGACGCACAAGAGGAATCGGAGGAGTCTGTTACACCCGCTGAACATATCTACCCGAAAACCATTGTAGACCTGATTAAGACCCAGGCATCACGAATTCCGGATAGGATCGCGCTGCAGATGGTAAATGAGGGTGAATGGGAAGAGTATACCTACGCGGAAACTTATACGCGCTCGCGAGAAGTCGCATGGCGGTTATGGGAGAGCGGTTTACGTAAAGGCGATCGGGTCGTGTTAGTCTCGGAAAATCAGCCGGGATGGTGTATTGCCTACCTTGCAGCTACCCAGATTGGTATTGCCGTAGTTCCACTTGACGCACAGACTCCAGCCCACGAAATCTTAGCAATCGCGGCGTTCACCACCGCAAAAGCGATTTTAGCCTCTGATGCCGTTTTGGAAAAGTCTGGGACAGTTTTATCGGAGACGGGGACGATGTTACAGAACATCAATAACGGCTGCGAGATTGTCGGTTCCGAACCTTCTGAGAATCGGACGCGAACTACTGACATTCCTACCGATTTTCCGAATGTGGAAATATCGCCGGATACCGTTGCCTCTATTATCTTCACGATGGGGACCACCGTTGACGCTAAAGGTGCGATGCTCACGCATGGTGGCTTCCTCTCTAACGTACGAGCCGTCGCAAAAGCACTCCCACCAACAGACACAGAGCGCATCTTATCGGCACTTCCGCTTTATCATGCTTTGAGTTTTTCGTGCAGTTTGTTGATGGCCCTCTACAGCGGGACGACTGCAACCTACGTCAATGCGCTGCGTCCGACCACACTTCTGAAGACGATGCGCGAGGCGAAAACAACTGCTTTTATCGGTGTGCCACGCCTCTTTCAGTTACTCCAAAGCACGATTGAACGACAGGCAGCACGAGAGGAAACACCGGGTGAAACTTTGGCGGAAAAGGCGAAGGCTGTTATGGGCGGTGAAATTCGCGTCCTCGTGAGCGGCGGTGCCTCGCTCTCTGAGGCGATTTATGACGCATTTCAGAAATTCGGTATGACAATCTATCAAGGCTACGGTATGACCGAGACTGCCCCTGTGTTGACTGTCAACCCTTACGAAAAAAGTAAGCGCGACTCTGTCGGACCTGCAGTAGAAGGGGTCGAACTCAGGATTGAAAATCCAGATGCCGATGGCGTTGGCGAGATTGTTGCTAAGGGACCGAGTACAATGAAGGGATACTATCAGAACCCTGCTGCTACAGCAGCGGCTATCCAGAACGGTTGGCTCTACACAGGCGATCTCGGTTATATGGACGCTGATGGTTACCTCTATCTTACGGGGCATTGCAAAGACGTTATCGTTCCTGCCTCTGGCAAGAATGTCTATCCGGTCGAATTGGAAGCACTCTATCGAGACAGTCCGGCTATCTCTGAAATTTCTGTCATCGGTGTTCCTTATGAAGATGGCTCCGATACGGCTATCCATGCCGTAATTGTCCCGACATCGCCGGATGAAACAACGAAAAAGACGATTCAACACCATCTTCAAACGCGGGCAAAGGAGCTGCCGAGTTACCAACAATTTCACAAGTTCCATTTCTGGGACGACCCACTCCCGAAAACTCAGAACGGTGCCATAGATCGGCAGCTTCTAAGGGGCAGTTTGCAAACACATATTAAAAATACAACGCGCCTTCATGAGACCTCCGAAGCAGCGGCGATGGATCGGGAATCCGCTGCACCAAGGACTGATATACCAGAAGATGTACTCTCTACGCTTTCACGATTGGCACGCATGCCGGCACATCAAATTCGCTTAGAGAGTCGATTGGATGTGGATTTGGGGCTCGATTCTCTCACACGACTTGACTTGTTATTAGTGCTTGAAACGAAACTCGGCGAAACGATTCCCGATGCCTTACTCGCGGACTTGGAGACAGTCGGGGATGTTGTCAAACTCATTGAGACGTTTCAGTCTGAGGCTACAAGGCCAACGGATCCACACACCGAAAACGAGAGAACGGAATTGCGACAGGTGCCGCGATGGTACGCACGTGCCTTCCGTGCTGTGATTACTGGCATCTATAGGAACTATTTTTCGCTGAAATGCTATGGACTTGAGAATATCCCGCAAGGCAAACCCTATATTATTATGCCAAATCACACGAGTCACCTTGATACGTTGACGGTCATCACCGCGCTTGGAAAGAGGGCGTACCAACTCTGGGTGCTCGCTGCGCGAGATTACTGGTTCGCTACCCGTCTCCAGGGTTGGTTCGCTCGGACGTGCCTCAACGCGCTCCCGATAGAGCGGGAGGGCAATTTTACCGAATTTCTACAGGATCTCAGGACAGCGAACGAGGTGATGGCGCGACATAACGGTCTGCTAATCTTTCCTGAAGGCACGCGCTCGCTTGATGGGAAGCTTCAGCCGTTCCAGCCGGGTATCCTCAGTCTGCTCATTTATGGGCCTAATGTCCCGATTATACCAGCGTATATTGACGGCACCTATCACGCACTGCCGAAAGGTCGGAACTTACCGAAGAAACACCCGGTGCGCATCATTTTTGGGGAACCGCTCATCTTCCCACAAGGGCATTGGGGCGAGCATGGCAAAACGCCAACTGATCCGGACACGTATCAGGAGTTCTTGGAATTGGCAGCGCATCGCGTCGCGGCACTTGGGGCAACATTGGAACAGCAGGAAGGTTCTTAAAAAGGTTAATCATGTCGGATCCAAACACGGAAAACATAGTTGCATTTTTTGATGTGGATGGCACTTTATTGAAGTCTACGATTGTGCATTACTACATCTGGATACGTACTGCTAAAATTCCGCGCCTCCTCAGACTGATATGGCTCATCGGGTTTTTGCCGAAGGTTGTTTACTATCTGATTTTAGACAGGATAAGCCGATCCCGTTTCAATGAAGTGTTCTATCGGAACTATCGTGGGATGGACGCTGCTGAGATAAAAACGTCGTCAGTAGAGATGTTTGAGACCTACCTTCGTCCGAAAATCTTCTCGGAAGCGGTATCGGAAATTCAGGAACACAAGCAACAGGGCATGACGATAGTCCTCGTAACCGGATCGCTTGATTTTATCGTCCAACCGATGGCGGACTACCTGGCTGTTGACTTTGTATTGGCCCCACAACTCCAGGAACAGAATGGACAATTTACAGGCGAACTCACAACTGTCCCGCTCATTGGAGAACGCAAAGCGGAAGTGATGCAAGAATTTGCCGAACAACACGAAATTTCACTAAAAAACAGTTATGCTTACAGCGACAGTCAATCGGATTTGCCGATGCTGGAATGCGTCGGGAATCCTGTCGTCGTCAACCCAGGAAAAACGCTCCGCCAGAAGGCACTTGACTCTGGTTGGGAGCTGCATGAATGGCTGTAACGGCTATCTGCAGTCAGCAAGGCGCTGTGGATATTACTTACAAACGTCCTAACCTTCACAAACGAGGGTCTGAAAGCCGACAGCGAATAAAAAAGGAGAAATCTATGAATATTAGGCGTTATTTTGAGTCCATGTCCGATCCGAACGACACGATGTTTATTGAAATCGGGGATAGGTATCGGTTTACCCGCCGTGGGGACGATTGGACTAAATTCCGTGAGGATATAATTCAACTCTTGGAGCAGACGGTTTCTGATGAGTTATCGGAGGAATTTAAAGCGGCGACGGCGGATTGGGTTTTGGAAGAGTAGTGTTCGACTGTATAGTGCAAATGTACTTTGCAAGTCCGCCCGTTAATCTGTCTCACCTGCTTCTTGTAGCGCGTTATTAATGAGCGATTCGCTCAGGTGCATTCCGTTATCCCGTAACTGAATTAAAAACGGCTTGATCTCATCAATCAAGCCTGATTGCTTTGCCTCTATCAAGATGCCGACTGTGCCTTTAACTGTTAATCCAATTTCTTTTGCCTTCCGTCTTCCCTGATTGTCATCAAGAAGAACGAGACGTGCATCATATTCAACTGCAAGGGCGAACGCTTCCGCTTCTCCAGCATCAATGCCTTGATAAGCTGCAGCACTTTGCGGATTCGTCAGATCTACGACTTTAATCCACGGCGCACTCTGGAGTGCTTCTTGATGAATTACTTCATTTACGGCTAAAAATTCCTTTTCAACCTTTCGTGGAATCCATACCTCGGTGTAGATCTCGCGCAAGAAAGAAAGGCGATTGATCCCAAAGAGTCCAATAAGCGAACTCGTATTGCTAATAACTGGCTGTATTGGCATTCTTAAAA
>JAJECD010000417.1 GCA_022822215.1 Candidatus Poribacteria bacterium
CAGACAGCGATTGACGCGATTTTTTGCCCCAATCCTTAACACATCAGAAAGGAATGTTTTATGCTCATTATTGATGCACACCTTGATTTGTCAATGAATGCGTTACAAGGCAACCGGGATTTGCTGAGTTCTGCTTATACAATTCGCACCCAAGAAAGGATGCCGGGTAAGGGACAAGGCACAGTTGCGTACCCAGAGATGCGTCAAGGACGCATTGCCTTGAGTTTCGTCACCCTTTTTGCCCGCTCCACGGGTAGACCTTCTCCCCACTCTGATTATGCTACGCCTGCCCAGTCCTATGGTATCGCACAAGGGCAACTCGCTTACTACCGCGCCTTAGAGACAATAGGATACGTCCGTATCATCACGAACACCGAAAACTTGGACAGACACATCGACGCTTGGCAGAGGTGGGAGAGCACTGCAATAGGCGAGGCAAACGATTACGATAATACACCGCCTTTGGGGTTCGTGATTAGTATGGAAGGTGCCGACTCGATTCTGACGCCGACGCAATTAGAGGAATGGGTCGATGGCGGGTTACGACTGCTCGGATTGACGCACTACGGTCCGGGACGTTACGCCGGTGGAACAGGTACAGAAATAGGACTCACCGAACTCGGTCGTCCGCTGCTCGCTGAAATGGAACGTTTAGGCGTTGTTCTTGATCTCACGCATTCCTCGGATCAGGCGTTCTGGCAGTCATTAGAGCACTACAACGGATTAGTCCTTGCCAGTCATAATAACTGCCGCGCACTGGTTCCGCACCAACGGCAATTCAGCGACGCACAATTACGTGCGATTTTTGAGCGGGACGGGGTCATTGGTGCAGCGTTTGATGCGTGGATGCTTCACCCCGGCTGGGTTACCGGTGAAACGCCGCATGACAAAGTTACCTTGAATAGTGTCGTTGACCATATCGATTATGTCTGCCAACTCGCTGGCAACACCCGTCACGCTGCGATTGGGACAGATTTAGACGGCGGCTACGGACGTGAGCAGTCTCCGATCGATTTGGATACGATTGCCGACTTGCAGAAGATACCCGCCTTGTTGGATGCACGCGGTTATAGCAACGACGACATCGCTGCTATTATGCACGGCAACTGGCTGCGCCTCTTACACGAAGCATGGGCTTAGATAAGGAAGCCTTCTATGAATCGAATACTTATTAGGGTTCTCGCTCTCATTGCTATCGGCTCGTTTGTTTCTCTGATTAGCGGGTGTTCAAGCCTGACCCGTCCTTATATTGACCTTGAGCGAAAAGGCATCAGTTTCGGTCTGAATAAACGCTCTGATCCCGTCCGGCACGCCCAAGGTGGTGCGCGCATGACTTTGGCTTACGATCTCCAAAACCGATCCATCACAGGACATGTGGAGAACACAACCAACCAAACATTGAAACGTGTCAGGGTTAAAGCTCGCTTATCCAACGGCGTAAAACTCGGTCCGACGCGTGCGATAGATCTTGCGCCAGGAGAAACACAGAAAATCGAGTTTACCGAGATAGAGGGAGACTTTACGGGTTGGACGGCGCATGTTGAAGTTGGCGGGAGTGAAGATTGAATATAAACACGACTTACGTAATTCCTATATGATATCCCATAGTAGCACCGTGCCGTCTGCACTTGCGCTTGTCAGCGTCTTACCATCAGGACTAAACGAGACACTACGAACCTGCCGCGTATAGCCTGTAAGCAGCTCCCGTTCCTTGCCAGTCCGATCATCGTAAAGCCAAATGCCGATGCCACTCACAACCGCCAAAAGTGTACCATCTGGCGAATACTGAAGATCGTTTATCTTGCCCTAACCGAGCCTAGCTTTTGCACCCTCGGGTAAACCCCATGTTGTCCAGTCTTGCGCGAAAGTTCGTTGTTCTTTCATAATCAAATCTTTCTTTTCTTTCTATGTTTTTGATTTTGCGACGAGTATCTCACCTGTTTAGCCGAGTGTCAACAACTGGACATCCCAAACCCTCATTGTTGAAAATTATAGAGAAAAGTTCAAACATCGTCAACAAGTTTTTTAGACTATTCAAGGGAATCCAACGGAATTTTCATGTAAAAAATTTATCCGTTTTTTTACAATCTGTGGTATGATACTTTGCAGATTTGTGGTGTCCCAATTCATACTGTTGCAGTAACTATCCAGTCAGACCCTCGCGCGAAATAGACCTACTGGAGAAAAAATGGAAGGACCTAAAGATGTCATCATTAACATGGCAATTGAGTCGTGGCGATTCACCCGCCTTTTTGAACGTCTGCTCACGAAAGTTGACGCGGGTGAGCGCAAGCGATATGTAGGGCAGTTGAGATGGTTCATCAAAAAGACAGAAGAATCGCTGCATCAAGTCGGTCTACAGCTCGTCAATGTTGAGGGTCACCTTTATGATCCCGGGATGGCTGCCACACCGCTCAATATTGAAGATTTCAATCCGGACGATGTTTTGATAGTCAATCAGATGCTCGAACCAATTATCATGGAAAAGGAAAAAGGAATTTTAGTGAAAACAGGAACTGTCGTTTTAAGGAGAGCAGAATAATGGAGCACTTTATCGGTATTGACTTGGGGACAACCAATAGTGTCATCTGTTCTTATGATGGCAACGATACCCGAATTTGGAAAAGCCCAGAGCAGAACGATGTAACTCCCTCCGCTATCTACATCGGTGGGCGCGGCAATAAATTCGTTGGTCAGCGCGCTTACAATGCAGCACCTATCAGCCCAGATAACTGCGCGACATTATTCAAACGTTTCATGGGCACCAGCACCTCTATTGAGTTATCTGCTGTCAATCAGACCTTTACCCCTGAAGACTGTTCTGCTGAAGTCCTAAAGACGTTGTTCGGTTATCTTCCAGAGGAAATTAGAAATGACCCCGAGACAGGCACCGTTATTACTGTGCCAGCAGCGTTCAATCAGATGCAGAAAAACGCCACGATGCAAGCCGCAGAAATGGCTAGGATTGGTAATGTCGCGCTGATGCAAGAACCCGTTGCCGCAGTAATGAGCGTTATGAGAACCCGCAACACCGATGGCATCTTTTTAATCTATGACATCGGAGGCGGAACGCTCGATATAGCCATCGCCGAAAGCATCGGCGGCACAGTAAACCTGCTTACACAGGGCGGTATCCAGATGTGCGGTGGACGGGATTTTGACCGTGCTCTTATGGATAATCTTGTGAGGCCCTGGTTACTCGAAAACTTTGATCTTCCCGAAGACCTTGTTGTAAGCCGAGACTTCAAACCACTGATCGGTTTGGCAACCTGGGCGGCTGAACGCGCTAAAATCGAACTTGTAGCGCGTGAGGACACAATAATAAATCTTTCTGAGATGGAGACACGCATGCGTGATCTCAGTGGTGATGAAATTTATCTTGACATTCCATTACAGCGTGCCACTTTCGACGCGTTGATTTCAGATCGGATCGAAAATACGATAATTGCCGCCCGTGAAACGTTATCACAAGCAGGACTCACACCTAACGATGTTGAAGAGATGGTCTGGGTCGGAGGTCCAACAAATTATAAGCCCTTACGGGATAAGGTTGCTTTTGAGTTGGGGATCCCCGGAGACGCAATAACGGTTAATCCGATGACTGCTGTTGCAGAAGGGGCAAGTGTATTTGCTGAATCCGTCGACTGGAGTTCTGAAACTCGGTTAAGAAAAGAGAATCGCGGGCAGATTTCATCCGGCGATGCGCTTTCGTTGACATTTAACTACAGCGCCCGCACATCAAGTCCAATTGGTAAGATCGGCATTCAGATCAAAGACTCGGTTGTCCTTGGTTCTGAATTTGAAGTCAACAGTTTGGATACAGCGTGGAACTCCGGTCGACTGCCCCTCATAAACAATGCAATCGTCGACGTATCGCTCGTAAAATCTGGAAAAAATACGTTTAAAGTTTTGGTGTATGATGATGTAGGTAGAACTATACCGATAGAACAAGACGAGATTGTCATCACTCGGACAGATGCAACGGTTGATGCCATCCCTGCTTCACACACAATTGGTTTGGCGGTTTTAGAGAAATCTGGCGGCCCTCCAAAGCTTGTGTACCTTATCCAAAAAGACGAACCGCTTCCAAAGCAAGGAACACTCCCAAAACTGAAGGCAGAGGTATCGGTGGTAGCGGGATCGTCCACTCCTTCTCTCAATTTTAAACTATGGTCAGGGGAAATTGAGGAACCTATCACAGATAATCAACCTATTGGTGAACTGAAAATAACTGGGACAATGTTCGATGCAGATTACATTCCAATCGGTGCAGACCTTGAAGGTTCTTATGAAATACTGGATTCAGGTGAACTCAAACTTGAAGTATCAGTTCCGTGTATCGGAGATACTTTTGACTGTGTCTACTACTACGGAGACATGAAAATTCCAGAAGCACGTCAAATTGCTGAGGAGGCTGAGAAAGCGAGCGACCGCATCGAGGATATTAAGGAAGTCATAGAGGATCCGAAACTGGAGCAAGCCAAGCAGAAACTGACAGGGGCACTTACGCTTGATCCAGAGGAATCCGATCTCGAAAAGAGACAAGAACAGAACCAAGCCGTCTTAGAGGCGAAAGAACTGCTATATCAGGTCCGAAAAGAAAACCTCAAAGAGATTCGTCAGATTGAACTCGACGAGGCCCACACGTTCTTTGATACGTATATTCGTCAGCATGCCCGTTCAAGAGAGGCGGAAACGTTTGATAATCTGAGTGAAACCGCACAGCGTGCTATTGACAATAACGAAAATGACTTTGAGGATCATCTGGATGAACTTAGAGGTAGAACCTTTGAAATTCTCTGGCGCCAGGATTGGTTCGTTATTCAAAGATTTAAGTATATGGCGGATTCACCCCACCTTTTTGCGGATAAAGACCGTTTTGAGGAACTTGTTTACATTGGCAACCGTCTCATGAATCATGAAGACGTACAACGGATTATATCTGGTATGGGAGACCTGAACGAATCTACCGTAAAAAGCGAGGTTGTCGATCAGCTCCGGGGCATTGTCGCACAGATGATGAGCATCCCTCGGACAGGCACGGCATCTGAGTATAACGAAACCCGCGAGGCTGTTACGATCATTCTCGCCGAATAATATAGGATGAAAGCCAAACGGAGATCGGACATCACAGTAGGTTTATCCGATTTTATGCAACTATACCGTTATTTTAAGACCTAATAGGTAACAAGAACAGTAGAATCGACGGGTCAAGCGTGTCGGCTCTATACAACCGGCGAAAACATGGACCTTCTGCAAAATCCTTTTCATATTCTCGGTGCAACAACCCAAGATAATAAACAACGGATTGTAGACCTTGCAGAGCTCGCTCTATTGCGGGGTT
>JAJECD010000194.1 GCA_022822215.1 Candidatus Poribacteria bacterium
TCACCTCTTACCTCTCGCTAACCCGTTCAGATTTCCTCTTTGATGTCAATTTCGGTCCTACGATCTCTCTGAAAATCGATGCCCCGACTTACACGCTTCGCGAAGACCTTACATACGAATTAAATTCAAGGCACCGCCTCGAATCAGGATTAATCCTCGGAATTGAGCCAGGACAGGTCACCGGCACCTTCACCCGGATACCTGATGAGGGTGAGGTAGATTTTGATATCCGACTTGAAGAAAGGGTCCCTTTAGATGAATACGTGCGCGGACAACGCATTGAGGGCTACCTTCAAGATAGATATGCACTCCTACCATTTTTATCGGTTGTGTTCGGGCTCCGCTTCGACTATTTCAACCGCATTGATGAACTCTCTATCCAACCACGCGGCAGCCTACTCTTAGAAATCCCCAGCGGTTCCGAACTTCAATTTTCTTATGGACTCTACAACCAAACACCCCTGCCAGCACTCCTCTCTCCGAGTATAGGAAACCCAGCACTAAAGTCCAGTCAGGCGAGCCACTATATCCTCGAACTCAAACGGCAACTCTCACAAAATACAGAAATCAAAATGGCCGCTTATTACAAAGACTTGACGGATTTGGTAACCGTTGACGAAGAAGTCGCCTACCTGAATCAAGGGGAAGGCTACGCACAAGGGACCGAAATTTTCCTGCGACACCAGAGCGGCGATCGGTTTTTCGGTTGGATCTCTTACGCGTATTCGCTCTCTGAACGCCGCGATCGCCCTGGTGAACCCTATCGTCCCTACTCGTTTGATCAGACACACGTGGCAACGATAGCCGCAAGTTACGACCTCACACCTACCTGGGAGTTCGGCGCGAAATGGCAGTACCGAACCGGGAACCCCTATACGCCTCGCTTAGGTACGACATTCGGGGTTAATCCGAGAAACGGACAGCCTATCTTTATTCCAATTTACGCAGAAACCTACTCAGACCGGCTGCCACCCTACCATAGATTGGATCTACGCGTCAGTAAAACCTTCCAATTCGGGAACTGGAAACTCGGGACATTTCTCGAACTCTTGAACGCTTACAACCGCGCAAACCTGCTCGACTTCAATTATCCCGAAGATTGTCTAACGCCAGAAGATTGCCGTGAAAGACGAAACGACATCAATCAATTACCCATCGTCCCTTATTTAGGAATTACAGCGGAATTCTAACCATTTTTCAAGGCACAGGAACGTGAGATATATATTAATTCTCTTGATGCTGATAGGTACATCGAATGCCTTCGCGCAAACCGATGCTAACACCGCTAAATCAGATTCAGCAAAGCGTGATGCATCAGATGGTGTTCCCACCTTAGACGTAATCCAGGTTGAAGATCAACAGTTAGAGAAGAAACCGCGTTACACCTTCAGTGGGAGGGCAATCCGGAGTGCGATGGGGAGCGGTGGAGATCCGATTCGCGTGCTAAGCAGCCTCCCAAGTGTCGGTCTCCTAAATGATTTCGTCGGAATCCTCTCTGTCCGCGGGGGCGGACCTGAAGACAATCTTTACTACTTCGATCGATTACCGTTGGGTTATCCATATCACCTCCAAGGGATCGTTTCAACGGTCAACGCTGAAGTGATTGAAAATATTGAGGTGTACCCCGGTGGATACGGCGTAGAATTCGGTTCCGACTCACAAGCCGTGATTGACATCCACTCCCGTACGAAAACCGATACGCCTTTCGGCGGAACAGTCAATTTTAATCCAGTATATGGACAATTTTTCCTTGAAGGAAATGTAGGGCAACGCGGATATTGGTATGCCTTTGGACGACGGAGTTACATGGCGCCACTCTTTGAGCTGCTACCGCGTCTGCTGGACATCGAGAACGACGTAGTAACCGAGGTGCCGCGTTTCTGGAGTTATCAGGGAAAAGCAGTCTATCAATTAAACAGCACTCACAAGTTAGTTATCAACGCCATCGCGGCAGATGATTCCGCTAAATTCAATTTTACTTCGGATGAAGTGTCTGAAAGCGATCTGCCGGGTACGCTTAGTTCGGATAACCCGTTTGATTCACAGGGCATCCATTTTTACTCTGAGAGCGAGAATCAGTTCAGTTCTGTTGTATCGCTGACGCGCTCGTTTTCGCGCACAGAACTTAGTTTTGGCGAAGGTTATTTCTATCGAAACACCGAAAGCGTCTATGCGCTACGGGGCGACCTTGAATATTGGGTTAAGTTTCCAAAAACGCTATTGGAGTCGGGTTTCGTCCTTTCGAGTCTCCCTTCAACATTGATTAGCAACGGGGCGCGTCCACCTGAAGAAGGGGATCCGGACTATAACTTCAGACTCAAACAAGATGGAGAGAAAATTTTTACCTCCACACCTACAATCTCGCACCGCCTTGAAGGATATTTACAAGCAACCCAGCAACTGCCTTCGTTCCGTTATGCTGACCTCTACGCCACTGTCGGGATGCGGACGAGTTACCTCAATCTGATAGACACGTTTTCATTGCAGCCGCGCGGGCTCCTCGGTGTAACACTTGGACCGGGTTTCGCGAATATCGATGGACTTTCGCTTTTCCCAGTAGACCTACGCTTCATGTACGGCATTTACATCCAAAACCCACAACCCTATCAAGTGTTGCTCGGGCAGGAGAACCCAGAAATCACTCCCAGTTTGGCAAAGCATTATGTTATAACCCTGCAAAAAGAACTCAGGCCCCAGAAACCATTAGTTTCGCAGATGAGAGCTGGCATCACCGGTTATTACAAAGATCTTCGAGATATGATTACCTACAATGAATCCGAAAGCCGCTATCAGAATCAGCGCACTGGATACGTAAGAGGGATCGAGATTTCATTGGAACACGAAATCGGTGACACCTTTCGGAGTTGGCTCTCCTACGCCTATACTATCTCCAAACGTCAAGACGCCTCAAGGGACGAGGAACGCTTTTATATGTATAGCACGCCACACGTTTTGGGAATCGGTCTGAATTATCTATTAGGATCTTGGGAATTCGGTGCGAATTGGCAATATAAGAGTGGAGTTTTGTATTCACCACTGTTAGACAGAGAGCCGTATACCAACCCGTTTACTAAAAATGAAACATGGCTGCCGATTTACGGCGATCCAGAACGTACAGCAGCATACCATCGCTTGGATTTACGGTTCCACTTTACTATCTTTCAGATCGAGAATTGGAAAGGTGGATTTACCTTTGAACTATGGAACGCTTATAACCGCACCAATCTCCTTCAAGTTCGCTATAACCCAAACTTTACAAAAGAGATTCCAATTGCCCAATTACCTATAGTCCCATTCTTCGCGGCAACCCTTGAATTCTGACAAACCTGCCCAAAATTAAAATTTATATAGTCCACTTTGCCTCCTTTTTCGTCTTTATAATAATTAATCAGATCCTATTTTCATAAGGAGGCAACGTTTGTGAGCAAGTATCTATCTTCTTTACGACAATTCCAGAGACTTACAATTTTTTTGATTGCTGTTACGCTATTGAAGGGGGGTGTTAGCGCACACGCTGAACTGGACGACAAGCAGATTAAAGCATACCGTACCTACCAAAGTATTGAGATTGATGGCGATTTAACGGAGGAGGATTGGCAGCACGCAGAGGCCATGGACCGATTTATCCAAGTCGAGCCTTATGAAGGCGAAGACCTTTCTGAACCCATGGAACTCCGTATTCTTTACGATGATGAGAACATCTATTTCGGTTTCACCTGTTACGATTCGGAGATGTCCAAACTCATTGCGAACGAAATGCGTCGCGATTCACGCGACCTACACGAAAACGATAATGTTTTCGTGCTATTAGACACATACAACGACAAAAGAAGCGGCTTCTTTTTTCGGATGAACGCTCTCGGTGCAGTACAGGACAGAGCCATCACGAACAGCGGTGATACATTTAACTCGAATTGGGACGCTGTCGTCGCATGCAAGTCAAAAATCAACGATTCTTACTGGACGGCGGAACTCAGCGTTCCCTTCAGTCAACTCCGCTTTGAAAAGAACGATCCCATGACATGGGGCATCAATGCTGGACGCGGAATCGCACGTTCACGAGAAGAAGCAATCTGGAACCCCGTTCCCTCCTCTTACGGCGGTAGAGCCAAATACCGAACAGCACACGTCGGAAGCCTCGTCGGGTTGGAAGGGATCGCCCCTTCTCGAAACTTAGAAGTTCTCCCTTATATTCTGCCGGGCATTGCCCAAGTCAGTAACGACGACGCACAACTCGAAACAACACGTGAATTTAAACTCGGCTTCGACGCAAAATACGGTATCACTTCAAATCTCACCGCCGATGTTACCTATAACACAGATTTCGCACAAGTTGAAGCGGATGATGAACAGGTAAATTTAACCCGATTTAGCCTCTTCTTCCCCGAAAAACGACCGTTCTTCTTGGAAGGGGCAGGACTTTTCGATTTCGGGGTCCCGCGGACGAGCTTTCGCCGCCCACCACCGATGCTCCTTTTCTATAGCCGCCGTATCGGACTCGCTGAAGGAAACGCTGTTCCTATCATTTTCGGTGGTAAAACAACCGGTAAGATCGGATCCTACGGGGTCGGGCTGCTCAATGTCCTTACCGATGAATTTTACGATGACGCTACCGATGATGACCCTGTCAACGTTCCACGGACGAATTTTTCTGTGCTTCGGCTGACGAAGGACATCGCCTCGGGCTCCCGTGTGGGTATGATGGCAGTCAATAAAGATGAATTCGGAAATTATAACCGCGCCGGCGGTCTTGACTTCGAATATCGACCCAGCGATCGTTTAAATGTTCGCGGCATGTGGTCCCGGACTTTTGAACCTGGTATATCCGGAGAAAACAACGCATGGTACATGGGTTCCCAATGGCAAAATAATAACTTCCGCGTAGAAGGTTCATATACTGATATTGATGACGATTTCAACCCTGCCGTCGGATACGTCCGGCGTACCGGTATCCGCCATTTCCGAAGCGAGATGCGCTGGACACCGAGACCTCAAAAATTTGGGGTCAGACAGGTCTGGACGGGCCCAGAGATGAACTACCTTTTGGATCACGACAACGAAGTCATAGAATGGGACATCTCCTATCTCAATTGGTTTGAGTTCAACACCGGGGACTATATCATGTTCAGGGGGAGGCGTAACTTTGAGCGATTGGACGAGATTTTCGATTTTCGAGACGGTGTAGAAATTCCGATAGGTGGCTACTATGCTAATACCTACGGTGTCCGTCTCTCCAGTAATGATAGCCGCGCAGTTGGTGGGACACTTGATGTCGGCATTGAGGATTTCTACAACGGGGAAGTCCGCAGAGCCTCTGTAGAAACCGTCCTTAAACCGAATGGAAATATCGCTATAAGAGCAGAATACCAATTTAATCAGATCGTTGACCTCCCAGCAACTTACTTTACTGACGAAAACCCGCGCCCTGTTTATGTCAATCTTTTCCGCAGTAGAATCGACTACTCCTTTTCTACGGAACTCTTCGCGAAAGTCTTTGCACAGTGGAATACGGACGCGGACGTTGTCTCTATGAACTTCCTCATTAATTACATCTATCGTCCAGGCAGCGATTTCTATTTCGTTTTCAATCAGACTTACGATA
Source organism: Candidatus Poribacteria bacterium (assembly GCA_022822215.1). Classification (GTDB taxonomy): domain Bacteria; phylum Poribacteria; class WGA-4E; order WGA-4E; family WGA-3G; genus WGA-3G. The sequence goes on from JAJECD010000194.1 coordinate 5,603, forward strand.
CCGATGGTGCAACAAAATCCACCCTGTTGGATTCGACCGTTGTGGCAAAGATGACCTATTGGTGGAACCCATAGCGCGAGCAACGAAATTTGTCGGATTCTAAAAAAATTGACAGAAAAAAAGAAATATGGTACAATTAAAGTGCCTCTATACACAAATTGTGCCATATTCTATAGAGGTTATTAAACCTTCTCTTAGCATTTGATGTCAAAAATAGGTACTTGCGAATCGTAATTGGTTTTCGTTTTTTGAGGCACTCGTTTTCGTTAAACCTCTTAGGATCAGGTTCATATAGACAGATTCCGAATCGAAATCATAGGTTCTTCTTTTTATAGGAGGAAGACAGATGAGTAGCAGAACTTCCGGTATGCTTACTGAAATGCGGCAACGTCGGGCAGAGCGCAAAAAACCGAAGCGGTTTGTTGCCCTGAAGAAGGTTTCGCTGGATGCCAGTCAACAACAAAGTATTTCCACTGCGAAAGCAAACGTAGTGAAACATCCGATCACGCAAAAACACGTCGGACGGAGTTCCACGGCGTTTTCAGTAGCGATTGCCTTCCACGCAATTATTGGGTTTATTATTAGTGCTTTCTTTATTGTCGAACAGATTGAGATGAATCAAGAGACATTTGATATCAGCATCGTCACAGAAGAGCCAAAAACTAAGCGTCGCCTCCGCCGGAGAGAGACACCAAAGTTTGAAACAAAACCAGATCAGCAGAAAGTTGTTATTCAGCGTCCCCTAACGACCGCCACCTCACAACTGCCCTCAAATGATGGGTTCGTTATCCCTGATGGTGCAGAAGCAACCGTTGACCTTTCAACACCCAGCGCAGACGAAGGTCCGAACCTCATAGAAGTTGACCGGGGTTTTGTCCAACCGACACGTTCATTGGAACCCGAGACAAAGGCACCCGGCTTTGAGATACAGCGTGAAGCACCATCACTGATTAACAAACTCGACCCTGGCGCTGCGTTGGAAGCGGGTCCCGGATTGGGGAGTGTTGACTTCGAGCCTGAACCTGGGGTCATTGAGCCGAAGATTAAGTTTCTCGCAGAAAAGAAGTATCCAGATGCGGCAAAGAGAGCGGCGAAAGAAGGTAAGGTTATTCTGAAAGTGACTATCGATGAAAATGGTATCCCACGAGACATTGTAGCACTGACAAGCCTCGGGTATGGACTTGAGGAAGCAGCGATTGAGATGCTGAAGAAGAGCACCTTCCGTCCCGCTACAAAAGCTGGAGAACCTATCAGTCTGGAGGTCGAAATACCTGTTGATTTCAAGCTTAAGGAAAACTAAAAGAATCCAGAATTTAACCTATTTTCAGTAAGCCTTTTGCTGCGAAATTCCGCACTAAATTGACAACAGATTGACGGGCTGTCCCGGCGATTTGGGTCTGTTCAAATGTCAGTTCTCCGATTTCCGCTTCCAGGGCTTCTGCTTCCGAGGCAGACATGTTTTCAAAGAAACGATCGTAGACCGTCGCTGGCGCGTTGTGCAGCGCAACCGCTAAGGTCTGTTTGTCGAGTACTTTTAGAACGGTCTGAATCGCCTCGCTCTCCAACTTATCTAAATCCCCAAAGGTAAAGAGTTGTTCAGAGACGCTATTTACCATATTGGGGTTTTTTTCTCCCAAAGCCTCCAACAATTGATTCTGTGCCGCTACATCCATGTAGGATAATAGTTTGGCAAGATTTGCTGTGCCTTCCCCTAAGAAAGTCGTTTGTTGGAGTGTCTCCTTAATTTTAGCGATATGTTCATGCCAGATTTGAGCCGCACGCTCAGCATCAACAACCTCTGTGGCAGTTACGCTTTCAGCAATACTCACCTGCCTGTCGAAGGGTAACTGTGCGAAAAGTCTGCTGGCATGTGCAGTGAGAGCATCGCCGATGAGGGCACTCTCCAAATGCGCACACATTACAAAAAACACGGCGGCATCATCGTCCGCTACATTTTGGAACGCTCTCAAAACAACCTGTGGATGTGTCTCATCAAGCAAAACCACCAATTCCTTGAGCGCAGCTTCATCTAAAACGGGGGTTATCGTCTGTGCGTCTATATTAGGAAGTGACACCTCGCACCCCCTTTTCGCCCGCGACCACTTCACCAATAAGGTAGGTGGACTCCCCAGAGGCGTTAAGAGACGATAGCGCAATATCAACATCATCTGGCGAAAGGACAACGACCATCCCCACTCCCATATTGAAAACCCTGTACATCTCTTCGTCCTCAACGTCCCCTTTCGCCTGTAAAAACGGAAAAATAGCCGGAATCTCCCAAGTCCCTTTTTGGATATCGGCGATACACCCATCGGGTAGGATCCGGAGTACATTCGCAGGAAGCCCACCGCCAGTGATATGCGCAAGTCCTTTAATCTCACATACCTCGCGGAGTGCCAATACAGATTTCACATAACTCTTGTGGGCGGCGAGGAGGGTCTCCCCAACTGTTTCTGAGAGTTCTGGAAGGTAGGTGTCAACGTCGTAGTCGCACCGCTCAAAGAGAATACGACGGACCAATGAAAAACCGTTGGTATGCAAACCTGCCGAACCCAACCCAATGAGTTTATCTCCAGGTACGATTCTACTCCCAGTAATTACGCCTTTTCTTTCTACAACACCGACGATCGTGCCGACCAAATCGTATTCACCCACAGCGTAGAAATCTCGGAGTTCCGCGATTTCACCACCGATTAACGCGCAGCCAATCTCTCGGCAACCCGATGCCAAGCCCTCAATAACCTGCTCAATAACCGATGGCACCACTTTATTAATGCCGATATAATCGAGAAAGAAGAGCGGCTCAGCACCCTGCACAACGATGTCATTCCCACAATGCGCGACAATATCAAAACCGACGGTATCGTGGCGTGCGGCTTTAAATGCAACTTTCAGTTTTGTGCCGACACTGTCTGTACTCGAGACGAGAACAGGTTCGTTGTAGGACTTGAGCGCGAATAGGCCGCCAAAACTTCCAACATCACTGAGTACTTCGGGACGATAGGTCGTCTGAACCAGTCCTTTGAGGCGTTTTATCGCCTCGGCTTCGGCTGCAAACGAGACACCCGCATCGGCGTACGTCAACGACTTTTTATTTGCCATCTGATTTCTCTTGTTCCTTCATTAATTGTTTACGCAGTGGAGAAACGCTCTCCCGCGGTCTTAAGAGGCTAATGACCAACACAATTCCGCTAATAACCAAGGCAATGAGAACACCCATATCCTCAGCCTCACCCGGTGTCATACTCGGTCGTAATTTCCCAATCACAGACGGGAGAACTCTGCTCAGAACCATACCGAGGATCGCACACCCGAGCAAAGAGATGAGCGTATGCCGCCCTTGCGCCGTCCCTATCGGATTCGGTCTTTTCTGTTTACCACGTTGTCTATACTGCATAAAAATCTTCCTTGTAGCGCAAGGCGCGTTCAACGCATATCAAGACGCCGGGTTAACCCACAATGAGGGGCAGCTGCTCCGAAGGCTCGTCCACAAACGGGATTGGATATTCTCCATCAAAACAGGTGGTACAAAAGTCTTTCGATGCCTTCACCGAGTTAAGCATGCCATCGATGCTCAGATAACCCAGACTGTCGGCACGAATGTATTTGCGGATCTCTTCAATCGTGTGTGAACTGGCAATCAACTCGCCACGTGTAGGGGTATCCACACCATAGAAACATGAAAATTTATTCGGGGGGGAGGCAATACGGAGGTGTACAGCGGTCGCGCCGCCTTGCCGAACGATTTTGATGAGTTTCCTACTATTTGTCCCACGCATAATTGAATCGTCTACAAGCACCACACGTTTGCCGCGGAGGACATCGCGTATCGGATTCAACTTTATTTTTACCATGAGTTCTCTGATATCCTGCGTCGGATTCATAAAAGAGCGTCCAACGAAAGTATTTCGCGACAACCCTAAATCGAAAGGAATACCAGACTCCTCAGCATAGCCGAGGGCGGCAATCGTGGCAGAATCGGGGACCGGGATAACAACATCCGCTTTGACGGGGTGTTCACGGGCAAGCTGCCTACCGAACTCACGGCGCGTACTATTCACACTCTGACCGAACATCATACCATCCGGACGCGCCAGATAGATATATTCAAAGATACACTGCGATAATTTCGGCTCTCGCCTACGAAAACAGAAGGACTCTACGCCGCGATGCGCAGAACGTATAAATATCAACTCACCGGGTTCCACCTCGCGTATCGGTTCCGCTTCAATTACATCAAGCGCACACGTTTCGGACGCAAGGACATAAGCATCATCCAGCTTACCGAGCCAGAGTGGACGGAATCCGTGCGCATCGCGCGCCCCTATGAGTGTATTTTTATCCATACATACGAACGAGTAAGCCCCTTCAATACCCCGAAGTGCCTCAATAATTCTATTTTCCAAAACCTGCTTCCGCGAATGCGCTATGAGATGGAAAACGACCTCGGTATCCAGACTCGTGCTGAAGATTGAACCCGCATTCTCCAGATGGTTCCGAATGTACGATGAATTGACAAGATTGCCGTTATGACCAAGCGCAAGAGGCCCCTGTTTATAATTCCGAACCAGCGGCTGCGCGTTCTCCAGCGTACTTTCTCCTGCTGTTGAATATCGGTTGTGCCCAATAGCGATATGACCATTGAGCCTCGCTAAAACCTCAGTCGTAAAGACAGAATGGACAAGCCCCATGCCGTGGTGATACGTAAACTTTTCACCATCTGATGCGACAATCCCGCTGCTCTCTTGGCCGCGATGCTGAAGGGCACGTAACCCCAGATAGGTTAACTCTACCGCTTTTGGGTGACCGAAGACACCGAAGACACCGCATTCGTCCTTTGGTTTATCATCATATTGCATTTTTTTCTCAATTGCTCCTGGGCTGCGGCCGATGTCCTTGCAGATTCTAAATTGTTAAAAAACCATTTGTAACCTGAAGCAAGTTCTCTACTAAATTTTAAACCGGGGTGGACAACGGACACCCCGCTCAGATTTAATAGGTAAAAGTATCTATCCGTGTTCTGCGCTGACTTTGGTATTTTCGGCGGATGCCAATCTGTATCCCAATATCGCGCCGATAGGAACAGCAAGAATATACCAAATCTCGACCGGCAAACCCAGCGACACCCACCCGCGCATCGGGAGCGAAACGACATACGCGATCGCCTTAAGCACCGGAAGCAGCATCGCCAGAATAAGGTTCGGTCTACCAAATATCTCCCACGGCACGTTAAGCAAGGCAAGCAAACCGACGACAGCTGGCGGCCCCAAAAATGCACCTGAGTAAAGCCGCTTTAAGGGGATGTTAACACCAAATCTTTGGCTCACAAAGCGTATACCTTGGCTCGCGCCCACAACCACCGTTCCGTACCAGACACTCAAGGAAATCAGGAGCAGCAAACCGACCCAGAAGCCGTGGCGGATCCGATCCCCGAGCAGCACTTGCCAAATAAAATTCTCAATTACCAACAAGCAGATCCAACCGCCTAACAGCCCAACAATACTTCCAGCAGCAATTTGTCCAAGGGTTAATGTGACACTACTTTTTTTCATACACTCCGACTTTTAAAAAAAATAATTTAAATTTAATTCTATTGTACCATTATGCCACATAAATGTCAAAAAAATCTTTTTTTTTAGAACGGAACGCCGCAGCAAAAACACCCCACCCACTGTCAGTGTCCAAGTATCCATGTTACGCGTCAGTTCTGAATATTTTAGCAAAAGTTGGCAATTCATGAAAAGTGAAAAAAATGCCATTGACCAAACGCTGAATACCTGATAGGATAATAGCATGCAGCGTTTACAGTAAGCAACCAGCTCCGATGAAGTATTTGAGGACTGACCTATGAAAGAATATTTGGAAATTCAGAAGCCTGAACTTGGCTATACCTACGAGTTCGGGGTTGATCAACTCTCTCTTATGTCCGAATGTTTGGAGGCACATGGCTTTGCTATCATCAAAGACGTTTTACCTCCTGAAGTAGTCGACAGTTTAAAACAGGCGGTTTTTGACGGCACCGATCCAAAAAGAGAGTTGAAACCGGGAGAAAGTCGGACCCGACACGCTTGGGTTGAGTCTGGACCGGGGGCTTGGCAACTCTTGGAATATGAACCCTTTATGAAAATCCATCATCATCTGATTGGGACCGAGGAAATGACTGTCCACCGGTCTGCCGCTATCATTCGGATGCCTGGATCTCAACCGGTTTCGTGGCATACCGACTGGTGCGGATTTTCAACGGATCCACCGAAAAATTCGGGAGATGTCCTAAATCGCGGACTTTGGCCCTCTGGCAAATGGTTCTACCTGACGGGTTCTCGCCCAGAACACGGCGGTCTATGCGTGATTGAGGACTCCCACGTAGAAAACTGGGAGGGACCCGAAGGTTTCAAGATGACAGCGGACAGACGTTCCTTTTACAAGGAAGGCGAAGCAGAAAAGGCGTATGTCGGGTTTGATATTCCAGGATTGGTGCCGCTGTTTACGAATCCGGGGGATATGATCGTATTTGCGCATCGGACGTATCACGGGGCATTCCCGAACCAGATAGATGAGATTCGGTTGTCGTGCGCGATCGGTTTTCGGAGTCGGGACCATCACATTGATATCCCATGGGAGATTCCAGAAGAAGGCAAACAGTTTTTAGCGGACTTACCGCCGCAGTTCCACCAATACACGCACGGGTATACCAGCATCAATCTGAATTGGCGAGGATAATTGTCCGCATCCGGATTCACAAGATTCGCGGAGTAGCAGGATAACTCGCCCGATTATAAGTTACTTGAAAAACTTGTATTTTTTCTCCGAAAATGTTATATTACTTATGCACGGTGACGGTGGATACCACCTCCCGCTTAGGAGTGCCACCACTCCTTTTGATAGCGGTATCCCCATATAAAAGGAACATTCTGTATCTCAGAGAAAAAATCAAAGTCAAACCGAGGAGGCTCTCATGTCGAAAATTCTTGTGCTATCGGGCGAAAATCACCGCTTTAATGCAAGTGCCAGCGTCATTCACGATTTTCTTTCCGAAGATGCCGATATTACAGCAACACTCACTGACGATAAAGGGATTTTAGCATCACCCGAACTGAATACCTACGATGCATGCGTCTTTGGTACAGGTTTCACGCGTACGGAACGCCGAGAAGACGGATCTGTCGAGCGTGTCTCCGATTTAACTCCTGCTGAAGAAGAAGGCTTGTTCCAATTTGTCAGTGAAGGCAAAGGGTTGGTCGGAATTCACGGTACCGCATGGTGGATCGGTGGTCAGGCAATGGAACTCATCGGAGGCGCCGCCAATTGGCATCCGCCCGGCTCAACCTTTACTGTCCATATCGAGGATAACGCACATCCGACGACACAAGGCGTTGAAGATTTCGATGTAGAAGATGAAATCTATATCTCCGCACACGATCCACACATCCATGTCTTGGCATCCGCCGAATGGTTCGGCAAAGCACACCCCATGGCGTGGGTAAAGCCTTACGGTTCTGGACGGGTTTTTTATACCACGCTGGGACACGGACCCGGCACCTTCGAGCGCGAAGGTATGCAGAAATTCCTTACCCAAGGCGTAAAATGGGCAGCGTCATCATAGAATATCGCACGGCGAGGCACAACTGCCTCGCCATACCACTGCTCAAATATAATGCCTACACTAAAAATCAAAACCATAGAAACCGAAGTCGTTGAGGTAAATCACCGCGGCAATTGGCTCTTTGTCAAGCTCCACGCCGATGACAACACAATCGGTGTCGGTGAGGCTTCCCACGGTAGAGATGACGGTCGTGTTCAACACGTCATTGACACCCTCAAACCCGCACTAATTGGGTGGAATCCCTTCCAATTGGAGGCATTCCGTCAGCGTTTCTATCGTGATACCGAAAGCCACACCTATCACACCGCACTCAGTGGAATCGAACAGGCGATGTGTGACCTGATAGGCAAGGCGTTGGACGTACCGAGTTATCAATTGTTAGGCGGCAAATGTCGAGGAAAAATCCGGCTCTACGCAAATATTAACCGCGCGACCCTCGATCGGAGCCCATCCGGGTTCGCCAGTAACGCCGAACGTGCCGTTGCCGAAGGATTCACAGCTATAAAATGCGCACCCTTTGACGACGTTTCAACATCAAATATATCAAGCGGAAGCCTCACCCGTGCCATCTGTACAGGCATTGACCGCATCCGGACAATCCGAGCCGCAATCGGTGATGACATCGACTTGATGGTAGACTGCCACAGCCGTTTTAACCCGGGTATCCTCATACAGGTCGCAAAAGAACTCGAGGACTTGCACCTCTTTTGGATTGAAGACGCTGTGCCGCTGGACAATCTTGACGCTTTCGCACATATCAGCCGTTCCATCGGCATCCCCATCGCAACCGGTGAACGCTTACGAACCCCTGTAGCTTTTGATAGGCTGCTCAGACACGCTGAGGTCGATTATATCCTACCGGATGTCAAACACGTCGGTGGAATTTCGGGGTTGAAAAAAATCGCCACACTCGCTGCCGCACGCAACGTCATGGTAACACCTCACAATCCGAGCGGTCCTGTCGCGACAGCCGCGAGTGTGCAATGCATGGCAAGCGTCCCGAATTTCGCTATCCTCGAATACGCGTGGGGAGAGGTAGAATGGCGCGCTTCCCTTGTTTCACCGCCAGAAAAGATCGTCAACGGATTCATTGAAGTGCCTGATAGACCGGGATTGGGTATTACACTTTGACATAATAAACATCAGGAGGGTAAAATGATACCTCTCAACACCAACTTGCAAATCATACCAAAATTTACCACGCTTTATCTCCTTCTGCTCATTGGCACTTTTGCTGGATGTATCGGAAGCATGCAGACGAGTCAAACAGAAACAGCAGAAACCGACACAGCCGCCGCTATTACAGCAACAGAAGAATCACCTCGTGCCCTTGCGGAACTCCAACTTTCGACAACGAAAACAAATTACGCAGCGAAGGAAGAAATCCCGCTTAAGGTCAACATTCAAAATGGTAAATTCGATCTACTCGTGCCTTTTTTCGCTGTCGCGACGAAGGGTGCTTTCACACAAGTAACGGTGAAGGACGCGAACGGACAAATCGTCGAACCGAAGCGTGCCATTACACAAGAGAACCCACAAAAATACGTCCAACGCGATGGAAAATCTGTCCGCTGTATTCAGGGATTTGATTTCAAAGCATCCATGAATCAGGAGCTAATGCTGAGAGATTTACAGAGATACTATCAATTACAACCCGGCACTTATACTGTCACACTCGCGATTGAATTAGAAGTATACCGAGAATCCATAACCGAAGAACATCCAGAAATAGCGGAGTTAAGACGAGACCTCGCACGGCTTCAGAACGACCCGAATCTTCAAGCCGCCGCAAAACAGGACGCGGCGAACTACTATCAAGAACAAATCAAATTCATTCAAGAGAGAAGCAAGGATGAAGAAAAGAATATCTACTTACCTGTCAAGGCACGCCGCGGACAGGCATCGCTCGTATCCAACGAAACCACACTAATAATAGAATAGGAGTCTCGAATGAAGGTATTCCGCTTTTTTCTAATCTACAGCCTCAATGTCTTGTTGTGTTTCCCCATTTTTGCACAAGCACCTACAACGGCAAAAATTGCTTTCGTGTCAAGAGGTATAAATCCTTCGGGGATCTATCAATCCAACATCTATATGATGAACCCTGATGGCAGCGATTTAATCAACCTCATCAGTAGATCTCGTAGTCGTGGTATTAACCACATCGCTTGGGAACCCTCAGGACAACGAATCCTTTTCTGCTCCGATCACAAAGGCAAGCACGATATACACGTTATGCATGCAGATGGAACAGATGCAAAACCGGTGTTCACTGAACCGAGATATAGAGTAGAACCCACTTGGTCACCGGATGGCAAACGGATCGCCTATGTCGCTTCGGCAAAATCTATGGGACGGAGTCTCTACATCGCACCAATAAATGGACAGTCCGGTGAGCCGATTGTTCAGGTAGGTCCTCATAGCGGGCAACCTGACTGGTCCCCTGATGGGACCGAAATCGCTTTTGTTGTAGGATCCCGTGGCATCCGGAAAATTTATATTCTGAATCTTGAGTCGCACACCCAAAGGCTCCTGCTGCCAGATAAGAACCCGTGGATGCAGTATCCCGCCTGGTCGCCTGACGGTGAGAGAATCGCTTTCGTTTGGTCTCCAAATAGGTCTGGGTCAGGTATCTATGTTGCAAATCGTGATGGAACAGGACTGGAACAAATTACGGAACCAGACCCGTTGAGAACTGTATCAATAGCATGGGCACCCTCCGGTGATGAACTCGTTTACGCGAAGGATACAGGAGACAGCCTACACCTCTTCAAAGTCAGTTTGAAGGATAAACGCCCTCAACAACTTACGCATGAAATGATCAACCCAGAAGCAATTTGGTTCGATCCGGCGGCAGTTGTCCCAGTCGAACCCTCGGCATCCGCACGCATAACAACATGGGGTAAAATCAAAAATCAAGACTAAGTTTGTCCTCTGAAAAGCGTTTTCAGAAAAAATAGATACGAACACAACGCGCTTGTACAGATTAAAAATTTTACTTGCAAATCAGTGCAAAATGATATATAATTTTAATAATAAAATCGTCCATGCACAAAAGTTTTTGTAACCCACGGTTCCCAAGGATAATCCAGAATGCTTTTTAATTTCGCGAATGTGCTGATCTTCTTGATTGTTGGCAGCCTATTTGTCGTCCTAAACCTGACTATCTCTCGCCTTCTACATACCAAGATATTTTCAGGCGAAAAGTATATCCCTTACGAATGCGGTGAAGACCCAATCGGCGATACGCGGATTAAATTCAACACCCGTTTTTACGTCATCGCGCTCATCTTCCTCATCTTTGACGTAGAAGCCGTGTTCCTTTTCCCGTGGGCAGTCGTTTTCCGAGACTTTGGGCTCTTCGCATTCTTAGAGATGCTCGTCTTCATCGTTATCCTTTTAGTCGGGCTCGCTTATGTTTGGGCAAAAGGCGATCTGGAGTGGATCCGCTCCACACAGTTGGAAGTCCAATCGCTCCGGAGGGAAGAAAGTTATGATAATTGATGAGAAATTAGATAAGAACGTTATTGTCACCTCGGTTGACGCTGTCGCTAATTGGGCACGCTCTTCAGCACTCTGGCCCATGACGTTCGGTCTGGCATGTTGCGCCATTGAATTTATGGCGACCGCTGCCTCCAACTATGATCTCGACCGGTTCGGTGCCGGTGTCCCGCGCGCGACACCACGCCAATCCGACCTGATGGTTATCTCGGGTACGGTGACGCTTAAAATGGCAACACGGATTCGGCGGTTATATGAACAGATGCCGGAACCGAAATACGTCATCTCAATGGGAAGCTGCGCAACGAGCGGCGGCCCCTACTGGCAACACGGATACCATGTCCTCAAAGGTGTGGACCGTATCATCCCCGTTGACGTTTACGTTCCAGGATGCCCACCGCGTCCAGAGGCACTTATCGAAGGGCTGCTTAAACTACAAGAGAAAATTAAAAGTCAAACCGTCGCCAAACGTGAGCACGTTCCCTTCTTGAAAAGACTCTTTACCAAAACGGAATGGTATGAACTTGAGGGAACCGATACCGAGATTGCGGCAGAAATACCGCCTACGGAAGACGATAACGCAGAAGAAAGCACCGCTTAGCACACAACGCGTCTACGGTAGATACGATTTGTAACCGCGACCATGGAGTAGGAATTACGTGAAACCAGAAGAAATCTATGAAGTCCTAACCCAACAGTTTAGTGAAGCCGTTCTCAACTTTGACACTGAACTCGCTGGTGACCCAAGTATCCACATTGCCCCCTCAGCAATCGCCGATGTATGTCAATATCTCGCCGAAACCGAGGCATTGGCATTTGACTCCTTGATGTGTCTGAGCGGTCTCGACTTGAACGCCAATGACGAAGAGTTTGCTGTCGTCTACCACATCTATTCCATGCGACATCGACACAGCGCGGTCATCAAAGCCATGGTGCCGAAAACGAATCCACACCTTCCGAGCGTCTCGCATATCTGGAAAACAGCGGATTGGCACGAGCGCGAGGCTTATGACCTCTACGGAATTCTCTTTGAAGGACACAACGACCTCCGTCGTATCTTACTACCCGACGATTGGGAGGGATACCCGCTGCGCAAGGATTACAAGGAACCCGAATTCTATCGCGGCATGCGCGTGCCATATTAAGCACAAGACTTTGCGGTGCTGCGTTATGCGAAAAATGTCACGCTTTTCGTTTTTTTTTTCGCAGCGGAACATTAAAATCAAAACGCCTGAAAACTTAGGCAGCACACGGGTTTGTAGGCATAAACGCTAAATTTAAAATGTTACATTGGTGTAACATTTTTCCACAGAAATGACAGCCTAAAAGACAGGTTAAGATTTGACATTAGACCGCAAAAGTGGTATCATATATACGGCAAACAGATAGGTATTGATAACAACTTCGAGTTTCGTAAAACCCGCATTATGGAAACAACACAACAGACTGAAAGCAAAATTATCGAACTAAAACCGTTCGCCGATGAGATGGTTGTAAACATGGGACCTCAGCATCCCAGTACACACGGTGTGTTACGCTTGGAGTTGAAGTTAGATGGCGAGGTCGTCCGTGAAGCGATCCCCCATATCGGTTACCTACACCGCTGTTTCGAGAAACATTCCGAAAACCTCTCTTATCCCCAAATCATTCCGTTTACCGACCGGATGGATTACATAGCGGCGATGAACCAGAATTGGGGATTCTGTCTCGCTGTCGAAAAGTTATTGGAAACGGACGAAAGCCGGAATTTCGAGGTGCCAGAACGTGCGGAATACTTACGCGTGCTTATCTGTGAATTAAACCGCATCGCCAGTCATCTCCTCTCTTTCGGAACCTATGGAATGGATCTCGGTGCATTTACACCGTTCCTTTATGCCTTTCGCGACCGGGAGCGATTGCTCCTCCTTTTCGAGAAGGTATGTGGTGCCCGACTCACCTATAACTACGTCCGTATCGGGGGTGTCTCTGAAATCATACCCCTGGAACCCGGTTCTATTACCGAGCAGAATTATTTGGACGAGGTAGAAGCATTTTTAGACTATTTTGAACCGAAAATTGATGAGTATAACGAACTCCTGACAAAAAACAGTATTTTCACAGAACGCACCACCGAAGTTGCCGTTATGTCGGCAGACATGGCACTTAGTTATGGCGCGACGGGCCCCAACCTTCGCGGGTCTGGGGTAGATTGGGATCTCCGAAGAGACGAACCTTACTCCATCTATGACAGATTTGACTTTGATGTGCCTGTCGCTGTAGATGTCCCAGAATTAGGTGCTGTCGTCGGGGACTGTTGGTGTCGGTACAAAATCCGTATGGACGAAATGAAGGAATCTGTCCGAATTGTCCGACAGATTTTGGCGGAAGGACTCCCGGACGGGCCCGTTATGGCAGATTTAAAAGCCGTCCGTCCACCAAAAGGCGAGATCTATTTTCGGAGTGAAGCACCCCGCGGTGAACTCGGCTTCTATATTGTTAGCGACGGTACCCCGAAGCCAGTCCGTGTGAAGGGACGCTCTCCCTGTTTTAGTGCCTTGAGTGTGATGCAGGAACTCAGTCGCGGTTTGATGGTCGCAGATATTATCGCCATCATCGGCAGTATTGATATTGTGATGGGAGAAGTTGACCGGTAAACGTGCTTGTTAGATAAGGAGATTGGATGTCGGATTTTAGGGCGATGCTTGCAGGTTTCCCAAATTTCAATGCCTCTGAAAGTTTCTTTCCGAATATAAACTTGCAAGACGGGCTCAATTGGGCAGAGGAATTTATACAGAACGTCGTGCTCCCGCGATTGCCGGAAGCCGTCGCTTCGCATTTCCCTGTGGAGTTAGGCACGGTCCTCGTTATGTTTGGATGTGCCGGCATCTTCGTCGCAGTGGTACCACTACTTCCTTTGGTATTGGTGCTTGCAGAACGAAAAGTTGCCGCCCGTTTTCAGAACCGAACGGGTCCCATGCGCGTCGGACCCTGGGGTGTCCTGCAAACGTTAGCAGACGGTGTTAAACTCCTCTTCAAAGAGGATTTTATCCCACCCCAAGGCGACAAATTCCTTTTCTTACTCGCTCCCTATGTCATTTTCGCCTGCTCCTTCGCTGTTTTTGCTGCGATTCCGTTCGGACAAAATATATTGGTGAGCGACTTTAATATCGGCATCTTCTACATCATGGCGATCTCCTCGGTCATCGTCATGGGGGTAATTATGGCGGGTTGGTCATCAAATAGCAAATGGTCACTCTTGGGGTCGCTCCGCTCCGCCGCCCAGATTGTTAGCTACGAAATCCCACTCGGTCTCTCCATCCTAACAGTCGTCATGCTCGTTGAAAGCTTGAGCATGTCAGAGATTGTGGCGAGCCAATCTAACGGTGTTTTCAGTTGGTTGATCTTCCGAACCCCCTTTACCTTTATCGCATTCTTTATCTTCTTTATATCTGGAATTGCCGAAGTAAACCGGACACCGTTTGATTTGCCCGAAGCCGAGTCTGAAATCGTTGCCGGTTTCCATACCGAGTATAGCGGAATGCGCTTCGCACTCTTCTTTATCGCTGAATACGCGAATATGTTCGCCGTGAGCGCAATTGCTGTGACCCTTTTCCTCGGGGGTTGGGAAGGCGCATTGCCGGGTTACGATATTATCGGTGGACTCCCCGGTTTTGTTATAAAAACATTGGCACTCGTCTTTTTGATGATGTGGTTGAGATGGACGTTGCCGCGCTTGCGAGTCGATCAGCTGATGAATCTCTGCTGGAAATACTTCATTCCGATTGCCTTCTTTAACATCTTAGGCACCGGCATCTGGGGACTCATTTTCCCAGAGGATACCCTGGTCAGTACTGGCATTAGCTGCGCTATTATCTACATCGGGCTTATCGCGGCGTATAAAATGGCTGGACGGACTTTCGCCGAGAGACCAGCACCACAACCGAGTTAGGATTTTTAATCCATGAGCAATGAAGAGGCGTTTTTTATAGAGACAAAGGACGTAGTCCGCACCTAAACCGACCTCACCGAACCGCAAGGAAAATTAAAAGATGGACAAATACATACGAAACATCTACAGAGGTGTTTATACCGTTCTCGTAGGAATGCGGCTGACAATCAGGCAGTTCTTTGAACCGAACGTCACACATCAATACCCGTATGAACACGACTATGAGAAGAAACGCAACGTTCGAGAGATCCCTAAAGGGTACCGCGGGCAGCTTTACAATCGGATTGAAGACTGTATCGGATGTAAAAAATGTGAGATGATTTGCCCAGTTGATTGCATTACGATTACTGGCACCAAACTCCCGAAAGGCGAACAGCTGTGGGATAGCATGAACATCGTGCACCTCAAAGACGGACGAGAAGTGATTGGTATCATTGAAGGCGATGACAAAAAGATAAAAGCCGCAGATTCAATAACTGTTACGAATATCTCCTCTCGCCAAGGGGCCCAGGAAGTTATAGACCGCCTTGAGCCATCAGGTGTTGAGAATCGAACCGAGACCTTTTCCAATGACGAAGTATCGCGTGTGGTCACCCGAAATCCTGTTGTTTTTTATTTGGATCAGTTCGATATTGATATGTCCCTCTGTATGTATTGTGGACTTTGCACGGAAGTCTGCCCAACAGAATGCCTTACCATGAAGGATACACTCGAAGGCATTGAGTACTCCAAGTTCGACCGGTCAGATTTAATTTTTAAGTTCGACAAACAGGAGATGTATACTCATAAAGACGGTAGCGAAGAGGTAGAAGCCGCAGATTAACATTGAGAAATTTGCTCAAAACCAGCAGCACTGCAACAACGGCAGCAGTGCGGACCTAAAAAAAGGATCTGCATGCCAACGAATCCAGATAATTCGCTTGCGTCAGTTTAAAAAATGGAATTTACACTTAGAACTTTTATTTTTTACGGTTTCGCGCTTACGACAATCGCTTCAGCGCTCGTCGTCGTCACAGTGCGAAACATTGTTCACGCAGCGTTTTCGCTCATGGTGACGCTTTTCGGCGTTGCCGGGCTTTACGTCTTTTTACAGGCTGACTTCCTCGCCGCAACGCAGGTAATTGTCTACGTCGGTGGTATACTTGTTCTCATTCTATTCGGGGTCATGATGACAAGTGGTCGCTTAGAGATGCGCATTCATATTGAACGCGGGCAGCTCCTACTTGGCGGTGTGGTTGCCTTGGCACTCCTCATGCTGCTCTTGACAGTCATTGCGAATACACCCGCATGGAAGAACCTTACTGATGACGGAACCGAACTGCCACCGACAACCGAACGTATCGGTGAACTGATCCTTAATGGACCCTTTCTCCTACCATTCGAGGTCGTCTCCGTGCTATTGTTGGTCGCGCTAATCGGAGCCACCCTAATTTCCCGAAAGGAGGTTAGGGACGAATGACCTTACAACACTATCTCGTCATCAGTGCTATTCTGTTCACGCTCGGTATTTTTGCTGTCTTAACCCGCCGGAACGCTATTAGCATTTTGATGGGTATTGAACTTATTCTCAACTCGTGTAATCTTAACTTTGCAGCGTTCGCGCGTTTTATGACACCACCAGAGGACATCAGTGGACAGATCATCGCAATTTTTGGGATCGTGCTTGCCGCCGCAGAAGCCGCTGTCTTTTTAGCAATTATTCTCGCTATCTACCGCGAATTCGGTAGCATCCGTCCTGATGAAGTGGACACTTTAAAAGGTTAACTTTTTACCGATAATTTCTGAGCTGCCCTCCGTTGCCAAGGCAGCTTTAGAATGCTTAAGAAACCTTTTTGAACAGCAGACAGGTTCTGTAACCAATTGTAGATCGGTGTTGACAACGGAAACACCGCCCCGGAGCAATAGTTAAAAATATGGTTGTACTCTTAATAAGTCTCATCTTGCTCTGTCCCCTCGCTGCCTTCGCGATCTTCGGACTTTTGGGCTTAGCGAAACGGAGTTTCCCGCGACAAGATTACCTATCCACAGCAGCGATGCTCATCGCACTCGTCTGCTCGCTTTTACTCTTGCAAGAGGTAGTCCCCGACCCAGAACCGCATACTGTTCAGTGGCTTTCGCTCGGTAGTGTTACCTTCTCGATGGGCTTTTACCTCGATAGCGTCACCGCAATCATGTTGATTGTTGTCACACTCGTCAGCAGCCTCGTCCATATCTTCTCCATGGGCTACATGCACGGCGATCCGAGGTATCCACGGTTTTTTGCTTTCCTCTCGCTCTTCTCCTTTTCGATGCTCTTCCTGGTTGTGTCAGATAACCTACTCGGTATCTATATCGGTTGGGAACTCGTCGGTCTCTGCTCCTATCTGCTCATCGGTTTCTGGTTTGAAAAGGACTCCGCAGCGGACGCCTGCAAAAAGGCGTTTCTGACGACGCGCGTCGGCGATGTCGGTATGTTCATCGGCATGATGATGCTGTTCACTAAATTCGATACGCTTTCACTCTACGGAGAAGGCGGTATTTTCGCCCAAGCCGCTGTGCAACTCAACACAGGTGATATGATATGGCTCTCTATTGCCGGTGTCCTCATTTTCTGTGGCGCAGTCGGTAAATCCGCACAAGTCCCACTCCACACTTGGTTGCCCGATGCGATGGAAGGTCCTACACCCGTTAGTGCGCTGATTCACGCCGCGACAATGGTCGCTGCAGGTGTGTATCTCACGGCGCGGATGTTCCCAATTTTGACAGAAACCTCATCTCTGGTCATCGCCTATATCGGCGGTATTACCGCGATCATCGCTGCCACTATCGCTATCGTCCGCTTTGACATCAAGCGGGTCTTGGCATACTCCACAGTCAGCCAACTCGGATACATGATGCTTGGGATCGGTGTAGGCAGTTACGTCGCTGGACTCTTTCACCTCACAACACACGCTTTTTTCAAGGCACTGCTCTTCCTCGGTTCTGGCAGTGTTATCCACGCTTTCCACGCAATGCATGGACACGGGCATGACGATGAACACGATGCACATGGACACGATCACGATGAGGATCACGGTTCAGAACATGTGCTCGGCTCTGAGATTCCACCGGACCAAGATATGCGGAATATGGGCGGACTCCGCCATAAGATGCCGATTACTTTCATAACGATGCTCATCGCAACGCTGTCTATCTCTGGTGTCCCATTTATCTTCTCCGGTTTCTGGAGTAAAGACGCAATCTTAGCTGGTGTACTGGGACGCGCAATGGAATGGAACTCCGTCCACCATTATCTCCTGTTCGGCATGGCACTCTTTGCCGCTGGGATTACGGCGTTCTATATGTTCCGTCTCATTTTCATGACCTTTTTCGGTGAACCGCGTAATCAAGAGATGCACGACATGGCACACGAGTCTCCTAAAAGCATGACCGTGCCGCTCCTCGTCTTGGCTGTCCTGAGTTTTCCGGTCGTCAACACCCTCTGGTTCAACGCCGATTACGTTAAACCGCCAGAACAACCGCATTTACATGCCCCAGCACATGCGCACGTTTCACCCGATAGCAAAGTCGGTGAAGCCGGTCTCACTTTTTCACTCTTCGGAATTTCGGAAGCCGTTGCAGCAGAAGAAGGGGCAGACGGCACACACGGCGCACACGGAGATGACGCACATCACGGACACGGTCCCGCACACACCATTGCGATGGTCTTATCTATCATCGTCGCAGGGTTAGGTATACTGCTGTCATGGCTGTTCTACCATAGACGTACCTTGTCTGCTGAGTCTGTCGCAACGACTTTCCGTCCACTTTATACGCTTTTCTGGCACAAATACTATTTTGACGAGTTCTACAACGGTGTCTTAGTCGCCGTAACAGTATGGAAATCTCGACTCTTTGCCCAATTTGACGGAACTATCGTTGACGGCATCGTCAACGGGGTCGGAACGGTGACGCGAGACATACTCGCCGTATTCGTCGGCGTTTTTGATAACCGTATTGTTGACGGTCTCGTCAATCGCGTTGCTGAGGTTACATGGTCTATCGGTGGAAGAGTCCGACAAATTCAGACAGGCGCGATTCAGACATATCTCTTCGTCGTACTGGCAGGCATCGTGTTGTTAATCTTAATTTTCCGGGCGTTGTAAGGATGGACTTGTATGGTATTACTGAAATTGCTTCCGTTTTTTGGACCGCTGTTCGGTTTTTTTATCGCTTGGCTTTTTGTGCGCCATCCGAACTTTGAAACGCGGCGTAAGAGAGCACAGATATTGCTTGTACTCGCTCCGATTGTGTTCCCAGCACTCTTGCTTGTAGGCTATTTGATTTTCCAATAATGGGATAAGGAGGATTCCCACGAGATGTTACTGTCGCTAATGATTTTTATCCCATTACTTGGGATGATTGCTGTTTTACTTCTGCCCCGCGAGTCGGAGGAATTGGTTAAACGCGTCACGCTTCTTTTTACGCTCATTCCCCTCGCACTCGCAGTCGCTCTATTCATATCCTACGACCGCTCGGCTGCAGGAACGCAGTACGTCGTCAATATCCCTTGGATTCAGGCGTTTAATATCCAATATCACATCGGTATCGACGGTCTGAGTGTTACGCTGCTGCTCCTCACTGCCCTTTTAGGTCCCATCTGTGTTATTGCTTCGTGGCGCAACATCGAAAAAGGCATCAAGGCGTATATGGCGTTGTTCCTGTTGCTTGAGACCGGGATGTTAGGCTTTTTCGCTGCGTTGGATCTCTTCCTCTTTTACGTCTTCTTTGAACTCACACTCTTGCCGATGTATTTCCTTATCGGTGTCTGGGGTGGACCGCGGCGTGAATACGCTGCGATTAAGTTTTTCCTTTATACCCTCTTTGGTAGTGTACTGATGCTGGTCGCCATGATCGCAGTTTACCTCAACAGCGGCGCACCGGGAGCGCGGACATTTGACATCCCAACGCTCATTACCTTAGCAGCGACTGAAGGACATGCCCTGAACAACCTAAACTTCCAAATCTGGGCTTTCCTCGGCTTCTTTATCGGATTTGCCGTAAAAGTGCCGATCTTCCCGTTCCACACATGGCTCCCTGACGCACACGTTGAAGCACCGACTGCAATTAGTGTCATCCTTGCAGGCATCCTGCTAAAAATGGGAACTTACGGACTGGTACGGGTCAACATGGCAATGTTTCCACAAGGTATGGACTTTTTCTGTAACGGCACCGGCACTTGGGGTAACAGTTTAGCACTGCTCGGATTCATTAATATCGTCTACGGCTCTTTCTGCGCCTTGGCACAAACCGACTTCAAGAAATTGGTGGCGTACTCGAGTATCGGACACATGGGCTTCGTCATATTAGGGCTTGCCGCTCGAAATACAGAAGGTATCACCGGCGCGATTCTCCAGATGTTCAACCACGGGGTCATCAGCGGGATGCTCTTCCTGCTCGTCGGTGTTCTTTACGACAGAGCACACCATCGTGAGATTAATGGGTTCGGTGGTCTCGGCGCGAAAATGCCAGTCTACACCGGTATTACCACACTCGCGTTCATGGCATCTTTGGGACTGCCCGGCTTGAGCGGGTTCGTCGGGGAAGCACTCTCTTTACTCGGTGCTTACGACAAATTCAAAATGCTAACCATCTTATCAACGATCGGGATTGTTGTCGGTGCAGCCTATTTCCTCTGGACGCTCCAACGCGTCTTCTTAGGAACACTCAACCCAAAATATGAAGCACTCCCTGAAATCAACGGACGCGAAATTTTGACATTGGCACCGCTCGGTATCCTCACGATTGTACTCGGCATCTGGCCCAACTTCGCCATTGATATGTTCAGAGAGTCGGTTACTAACCTCGTCAACGTGCTACAGGCGATATAGGAGGTTTTTGTCCGGTATGCAACCCTTAAGCAACATCGAAAGCCTTCTCTATTTTACGCCGGAACTGTTGTTAGTCGTTTCTGCTATCGTTGTTATCCTCGTCGATCTCGGCGTAAAGAACCGGGAGAGTTCCACAGTTGCCTACCTCTCTCTCGCAGGGATTGGCTGTGTATTCGCCGCGGTCCTTCTCACGCATGGGCAGCTCGGGGACAGAACCTCCATCTCCCTTTTTCTTGGGATGATCCGGCTCGACGCGTTTTCTACCTTTTTCAAGGTACTCCTGTTGCTCGCAACGACGGCAACAATTCTTTTCTCCATCCGTTCTGCAGAACTTGATGCACAGCTGAAGGGTGAATACCATGCACTCCTGTTAGCCATCACGCTCGGAATGTTCTTGATGGCATCCTCAACCAACCTACTGATGATATTCATATCGTTGGAAACAGTGAGTCTGACCTCCTACATTCTCGCCGGATTTCTAACGCACAACCCGCGCTCAAGTGAAGCGGCGTTCAAATATATCACGTATGGTGCAGTCGCCTCAGGTACGATGCTGTTCGGTCTCTCATTCCTGTTCGGCATGACCGGAACGGGTGATCTTGGGCAAATCAGTACAAAACTCACTGAACTCTTAGCAGCAGGCGAAGTTTTTCCGCTCACTGTGTTGATTGCGATCATCTTTGTCCTCGCCGGTGTCGGCTATAAGATAGCCTCCGTGCCCTTCCACATGTGGTCCCCAGATGTCTACGAAGGCGCACCTATCCCGATAACCGCCTTCTTATCCGTCGCCTCAAAATCCGCAGGATTTGCCCTGTTCATTAGATTCTTCTATTCCGGGTTCAGCAGTTCCGAAGTCATGCAATCCGTCGACTGGACGCTTATGTTAGCGATCGTCTCCGCGCTGACGATGACTGTCGGAAACCTTGCCGCACTCCCCCAACAGAATGTGAAACGTCTACTGGCGTACTCAAGCATCGCTCACGGGGGTTATCTACTCATGGGAGGTGTCCTGCTCACATCTGAAGGCATCGGCGCAATCCTCTTTTACCTCGTCGTCTACCTCTTTATGAATTTGGGCGCATTCTACGTTGTTGTGCTCATTGCAAACGAAGAAGGCAGCGAAATGATTGAAGGTTACCGAGGACTTGCCTCACGCGCACCGTTGGTCGCTGGAGCGATGGCGATTTTTCTATTCTCACTGACGGGTATTCCCCCATTCGCCGGTTTCTTCGGAAAATGGCTACTCTTTGCGGCTGTCCTTGAGCAAGGGTATTATTGGTTGGCATTTGTCGGTCTGCTAAACAGCGTGGTCTCGCTCTACTATTACGCCCGAATTGTGAAAGCGATGTACTTCGAAGCTGCTGATGAGGAAACAACAAGCACCAGCACCGCCTTTTCCGCTGGCACTTTTGCCCTCTTGAGCGTTTTTGTAATCCCAACAATCCTCATCGGGTTCATTAATATCTTCTATACCTTCTCCAATATTTCAGTTTCGGTCCTACCGATACAGTAAATTTTCCACAATTCTGTTTTGTCTTGCACAAGGTTCTATTTTTAAGGTATAATATTTGTAGAAAGGTTGTTTTTTCCCAATTCAGAATAGGGTAGCATATCGGAAAATTGATGAATTGGAGGAATAGTAATGAACTGGATGGAATGGGTCATTGCCGGTGTGTTCATTGTCTTTCTAACTGGTTTGGGTACAATCGTAGGCACTGCTATAAAACACGCGAAGAAAAGTTAAAATTACGCATTCATGGAGAATTAACAAGCAGGATTTATTAAGGTATACTTAAAAATATAGCGCGTCCATAATAAACGCGTGTCAATGCCCGGTCGTCTAATGGTAGGACGCGTGGCTCTGGACCACGTAGTGAAGGTTCGAGTCCTTCCCGGGCAGTTTACTCTGTTATATCAATATGCCGCTATCGTCTAGGGGTCAGGACGGGTGGTTCTCAGCCACCAAACCGGGGTTCGAATCCCCGTAGCGGTATCTCTTTACCTATAAGAGCGGTGCCATCCATTGGAACCGCTCATTTTTTCATGTCTCGTAAAATAAGGTAACATCAAATGAAACGAACACAAACGTTAGCAGAAGCTCAAAACCAATTATTCGCATCTATCCGTTCCCTTGCAGAACACACGATTTATCATGCTCATTCTGTATACCTTAATTCCGATAAAGATGCCCTTGCTAATGCACAGCAAAATTTCTCGAAGGCTTTACGCCGCTATGCTGAAGCATTAGTTTATGATGCTTACTCCCGTTATGATCCTTACGATGGCGGTGAATTCTTGACGTATGAGGCTTATCAAGAAATCCTAAGATCCCTTGAGGATAATGAAGTAATTCCAATGGAGGAAGTTGCCGAGGAGTTGGGAATCAAGTGGTAAAACTCGGGTGGAAGACACAAGCACATAATGCTTTTACGAAGTTGGACGCTACCATTCAGAGACGTATCGCCGATAAACTCGAAGAAATAGTAGAGAACGCCCCGCATTACCCGCACCGACCTCTGAGAGGGAACCTTGCTGGTAATTTTAGATTTCGAGTTGGGATCTATCGAATTGTTTATACCTACAACAATAACCTTTTGACTGTCCAAAGCGTTCAACGGCGGGACAAAGGTTACGGATAGAAAAGTAGAGTAATGAAAATTAAACACGTATTAATGAGAGGAACTTTCGATGCCTAACACCAAAGAACAGCAGGATTTCATAACTGCCATGCAAAACTATGCGGAACAGTTAGTTGTTGACGCGTATGCCCGCACTACTGAAAATCCCGATGAGCACTTAAGCGAGGAAGTCCTCGCCGAACTTGTCGATGCCGTCGAAAGAAGGCTAATTATTGAGACAACGAAAGCAGTCAAATCAGTTGCAAATTCGATGACATCTACTGATAAAGAATCGGCACAATCTATCGGATGATCAGAATATTATACCCTCGTAATGCTGGAGAAAAACAAATGCACGACACACCCAAACACACTAACCGCCTTACCCATGAAACAAGCCCTTATCTGCTCCAGCATGCACACAATCCCGTCGACTGGTATCCGTGGGGAGAAGAAGCACTGACACGCGCCAAGCAAGAGCAGAAACCTATCCTACTGAGTATCGGCTACTCCGCATGCCACTGGTGCCACGTCATGGAACGCGAATCCTTTGAAAATGAGGAGATCGCAGCGGTCATGAACGAACTTTTCATCAACATCAAGGTCGACAGAGAAGAACGTCCCGATTTAGATGAAATCTACATGAACGCCGTCCAAATCATGACCCGTCAAGGCGGCTGGCCGATGACGGTTTTCCTCACCCCGGATCTCAAGCCCTTCTACGGCGGCACCTATTATCCACCGACCGACCGATACGGTAGACCCGGATTCCCAAAAGTGATGCACGCTGTCGCAGAGGCGTTCAGCGGTCAGAATACACAGGTCCTGCAGCAAGCCGATCAAATCACAGCACACCTTGCGCAGATGAGCAACGTTGTCGATCCGCACCATCATGAACTCACTGAAGAACTCATGAACAACGCCTTCCAAAACTACCGTTCCCAATTCGACTCACATCACGGTGGATTCGGTAATGCCCCGAAATTTCCACCCAGCATGGGACTGCCTTTCCTGCTCCGCTATTGGCACCACAGCGGTAACGCCAACGCCTTAGAGATGGTCGAACTCACCTTGGAGAAAATGGCGCGCGGGGGTATGTATGACCAGCTCGGCGGCGGTTTCCACCGATACTCCACCGACGCACACTGGCTTGTCCCACACTTCGAGAAGATGCTGTACGACAACGCCCAACTCGTCGTCGCCTATTTTGAGGCATATCAAGCCACGCAGAAACCGTTCTACCGTGACATCGCCACGGAAACGCTCGACTACGTTATCCGTGAGATGTACGACGCAGAAAACGGAGGCTTCTATTCCACACAAGACGCAGACAGTGAAGGCGTAGAAGGGAAATTCTTTGTCTGGGAACCGAACGACGTGGAAGACATTATCGGCGAAGAGAACGCCAAAATCTTCTGTGAGTATTACGACATTACTCCACAAGGCAACTTTGAAGGGGAAAACATCCTCAACGTCCAAGCACCACCCGATATTCTTGCCCGAAAACTCCGTATGGACCTCGGTGAACTGGAGGCACTCCTTGCAGATGGAAAACAGAAGCTGTTCGAAGCGAGAGAAAAGCGGATTAAACCCGGACTCGACGATAAAATCCTAACCAGTTGGAACGGGATTATGATCCGCGGCATGGCGATGGGATACCAGCTCACAGGAAAACCTGAATACCTGGAGGCATGCGAAAAATCCGCCGAATTCGTCCTGACCACGCTTTCCCAAAACAACGGTCTACTCTTACGCACCTATCGTGATGGCAAGAGCCACCTCAACGCCTACCTTGAAGACTATTCCTATTTCATCGCCGGGTTAATCGCACTCTATGAAGCCAGTTTTGAACCAAAATGGCTCACGGAAGCCGAACGCCTTGCCCATATTATGATTGACCAGTTCGGGGACGACGCAGGTGACGGGTTCTTCTTCACCGGCAAAGCGCACGAGACCCTTATCGTCCAATCCAAATCCGCCTACGACGGCGCAACGCCTTCCGGCGCGTCCATGGCGATCCATAGCCTATTACGACTTGCCAAACACCTCGACAACTCCGAATTCCACGCCCAAGCCGCTGAGACCTTGTTGCTCTACTTCCACCAGATGGAAGGAATGCCATCAGGATCCGGTCAATTGCTCTGCGAGTTAGCGTTCTTGCTATCGACCCCGAAAGAGATTGCGATTGTCGGTCCGAAAGGCGATGCAAAAACAGCAGCGATGTTAGCAGCACTGCACAGCACCTACCAGCCCAACAAAATTGTCGCCTTGAGCGAATCCGCTGACGGACAGACGCTACCACTCCTCACTGGCAAGACCCCAATCAACGACACTGCAACAGCTTATGTGTGTGAGAATTACGTCTGCCAGGCGCCAACGACAGATGTTGAGGCATTTGTAGAACTCCTACGGTAACCTAATAGTTTGTCTACTTTGAATTGTAGGTAAATTCGTTCGTAGCAGTGCGATTTTGCGGCGTACACGCCTAAATGCGACGTGCATTATCGCACGTCCGAATTTGCCTTGCAGTTTTCATACACCCTTGCTATAATAGAGCCACGAAAAATAGAAAACCGACTCTTGCCCCCCTGATAAGGGGGGTTGGGGGGTTAGATAGAAATCCAACTCCCGCCCCCTGATAAGAGGGTTAGATAGAAAACTGACACCCATGGCTCTACACCCCGACTTTCCCGAATCTCCACACGCCATCATAGACCCTTCAGTACGTTGGCTTCCAGATCAATCGCTCCTGTTCGATCTGGAATACAGTATGATGCTTCCGCCACTTGTTCATAAGATCCGAGAGCAAGTCAAAACGTGGCGAGACGACAACTACAACGGTGCTTCCGCAACAAGCAAAGCACTCCTCAATTGGTGGTTCAAGCCCCCCCATTTACAAGAGCAGTCCGATGGAACAACAAGCGAATTTCAGTATTACTTCGCCCAACGCGAGGCAATCGAAAGTATTATCTATCTGTACGATGTCGTCAAGGTCCGGGAGCAATTCGACCTCATGCGGTTTGACAGTTCCGGCGCCGTCTCAACAGGGATGTTCGACGAAAACTGGCGACGGTTCGTCATAAAGATGGCGACAGGCACAGGGAAAACAAAGGTAATGAGCCTCGCAATCGCGTGGAGTTTCTTTCACAAACTGTATGAACCCAATTCCGAACTCTCGCGTAATTTCCTCGTTATTGCCCCGAACATCATTGTATTAGACCGCCTCTATCACGACTTTCAAGGATTACGCATCTTCTTTGAAGACCCCGTGCTGCCTGATAACGGTTTTGAAGGACATAACTGGCGCGACGATTTTCAACTCACCCTGCACCTCCAAGACGAAGTGCGTACCACGCGTACCACCGGCAACATCTTTCTCACCAACATCCATCGTGTCTATTCCAGCGATCAGTCCGTCCCATCACCCGATGACGAGGACAGTATGGATTACTTCTTAGGCAAGAAACCGACAGGGGCAACAACAGATTCTAAAGTGGACCTTGGGGATATCGTCCGCGACATCGACGAACTGATGGTCCTCAACGATGAAGCACACCACGTTCACGATCAAAAGTTGGCTTGGTTCAAGTCTATTGAAGATATTCACAACCGTCTTTTACAGAAAGGCAGTG
>JAJECD010000337.1 GCA_022822215.1 Candidatus Poribacteria bacterium
AATCCGATAGAATACCTTCTAAGCAGAAAAGGAGGTTCATGTTTACGTTCCTTTCAAAACAGTCGTGTGTTTTTATGAAAGGATACCTGCTTTTCTGCTTTTCCGCATTATAATTCTAAAAATTGTCCAAAGTTTAGTATAAAAAGCAAAGGCGCGGCTTTAAACCGCGCCTTTTGTCGTCGAAATTCTCTGATGCTTACGCAATCTCGCCAATCTTAATCAATCGAGACCTCAACGCCAACCGATCCTCTAATGACAATTCTGGGTGTGGCAAGTCCCCAAACAATGGACGGAAATATCCTGCCCCCGCTGGAGAAATCTGATACTGTTCCGCATCGTAGAACCGCAAGTCCAAACTTCTACGGATAACATGTCCAGACGCATCACGTTTGAGCACCTGTTCTAATGGCAATAGCGTCGGTTCAATCCCGGTGTCCGTCCGTGTAATCGTCGCGACACCGTTGAACATCCCATCTGAGAGTGCTTGCACCGCCATAGCACCAGCCTTCATTGCGATGTCTCTATCCAACGGTATCGGACTACCGCACCTCTGGAGATAACCGAGAATCAATGCCCGGAACGCAGAACCTGAAATATCGGGCAGCAGTTTCTTCATCGCTTCAACGATAATTTCTGAACATCCACCCGGTTTCGTATGCCCAAAAGCATCGAGCTCGGCTTGGGAACTAATCATCAGTTCCCCAGCATCGTTCCGAATCCCTTCCGACACGACAACGATGACATTCCCTTGCGCTGCGTGTTTCTCGCGAATCGCTGCCGCTAATCTCTCCGGTTGATACGGCACCTCTGGCACCACGATAAGATCCGCGAGACCATAAGCGGCGGATAAGGTCAACCAACCCGCATCTCTTCCCATCGCCTCAACGATAATAACCCGATCATGTGAATAGGTCGTCGTCCGCAAGTCTCGTACGGCATTGATAACGCTCTGTGCGGATGAAGGGAAACCCGGACAGAAGTAGTTGACCATCTTAGAATAATCAACGGCATCCCCCTCCGGCGGATTTATACCCACATCATTATCAATCGTTTTGGTTACAAACGTAGTCGTGAATTGATCTGAAAGTGCGGTTCCAACCGTCAAAGTGTCATCACCACCTATCGGAATAAGACCGCTGATGTTTAGTTTTTTTAGGTTGCTTACCGCTTCGTCTAATTTATTATCTTTAATCAAGTTCGTGCGCGAGCTCTTTAGCAGTGTTCCGCCGCGGTTCTCATTAATCAAGTCCGGGGTCAATGTAAAGTAGCGTCCACCTTTCAGAACACCGCGCCACCCTTCCATGAATCCGACCAGTTCAAAACCGAGTTCCTCGGCTTTCAACGCGATACCTTTAAGGGTGGCGTTGAGCGCACTTGTATCACCACCCCCAGTTAAAACACCGATCTTTTTGGGCATATTAAACTCCTTCTTAATGGTTATTAGTCGTTGGTTGTCAGTTTGTTGGTTAAGGACTGAAAACTGACAACCGAGAACCGACACCTACTTCACAACTTCAAGAAGCACGGGTTTGTCGAAGGCGAGTGCCTTTTCAAAAGTCGGCCTGAAATCGCTTGGATCTTCAACCCGCAATCCGATTGCACCGAACGACTCAGCGAACTGTACGAAGTCCGGGTTAGCCAATTCAACGCCAATCCGTTTACCGAAACGTCGGAGCTGCCCGCGTTCAATTGAAGTGTATTGATTGTCGTTCATCACAAGCGTCACGACAGGTAGATCGTACATCACGGCTGTTGCCAAGTCTGGACACGACATCAAGAAACCGCCGTCCCCGCTAAGCGCGACGACTTTCCGTTCCGGGTAAGCGACCTGCGCACCGATGGCACCCGTCAACCCAATTCCCATCGCAACAGAGACACCCGAAAAGATGTAGCTGCCGGGATGGTAGCACGGAAAATGCTGCAGCGCACCGTAACCAGTGATATTCACATCGACCGATAAGATCGCATCGTGTGGCATCACATCGCGCATCTCCTTGAGGATCTGAGGTGGCTCAATTGCGGTGAATCGACGGCGCAATTCGCGTAGCCCTTCACCCCAACCCCCAGATCGGTTCTCATCACGGAGCGCAGCGTTCAACTGACGCAAAACGAGTTTCGGGTTTGCACCGATACCGACGGTAGCCGGATATTCCTTGTGTATCTCTTCCGTGTCTGCTTCAATATGCAACAGGGGTTGTGGAATCTTGAGGCTCCAGTTTCCCGTATCACGATAGTTGAACCGTGTCCCAACAGCAATGAGAAGGTCAGATGCTTGCATCGCCGCTTGGGCAACACCGTCACGGAAGATGCCAATAACGTTCGGTGAATCTTCAGGCACGGAACCTTTTCCAAAGCCCGTCATCACGATCGGTGCGTCTAATAATTGTGCAAACTCAAGCATCTCAGCAGTGGCGCGCGTATGATTAATACCCCCACCGGAGATAATCAGTGGACGTTCCGACTTATTCAGTAATTCCAAAGCCGCGTCTACGTCTTGTGGACCCGCTGCTGTTTGAATACCGTTGTTATACGGCGGCACTGGAAAATCTGCCGTTGCGTCCAACGCATCTTTCGCCAACTCAATCAGCACCGGTCCCGGTCTACCTGAACGGAGTGCGCTGAAACTCCGATTGATTGCCCCTGGAATCTGATCGACGCGATGCACGATTTCCAGATGTTTCGTCATTGGTGTAAAGGCAGCACGTTGGTCCAAGCCGTGAAAACTCTTCTTTGGGTCGCGCGAGGCTAAGTAAGATGGATTCTGACCAGTAATCCAGAGGACCGGTGAAGACGCCGTATTCGCTTCGCCAATACCGATAG
The DNA here is from genome assembly GCA_022822215.1 of Candidatus Poribacteria bacterium. GTDB lineage: Bacteria > Poribacteria > WGA-4E > WGA-4E > WGA-3G > WGA-3G. Next base: position 2,821 of record JAJECD010000337.1, read on the forward strand.
AGGCGTTATTAGAACCGGGGCCCGGGACAGTCATGCAGACCCCGACTTCACCCGTTGCGCGCGCGTAACCATCTGCCATAAACGATGCACCGCCTTCATGGCGTGTCACATAGTGCTGGATGCTATCTTGGTTGTTATACAGTGATTCATAGACGGTATCGAGATGGTTGCCCGGTAAACCGAAAATGACGCTAACACCTTGTGCTTTCAAACCTTCAACAAAAAGATCTCCACCTGTCATGGTTAACCCCTTTCATATTGCGTAAGCTCAGTTTCAAATTTTACGAAACTTCAAAAAGTCGTCCGTGCTGCGGATCAAACGTAGTATTCAGATACGTCTTTCCGTCAGCATCCCAAGAATCAATGTTTTTCTTTCTACCCTCAAATATATCCCATTCCACAACACTCGCGGTCGCTCGACGTATCTCAATCAGTGTGTCAATTGCGATATCGCCTCTGTTGAATAGATAGAAGCGTTCAGGCCTTCCTGCATCTCTATGGTGAACCTGAACGGCATCGGTCTCCGTATTGTCCGGTTTTACGTACACTGACACGGTCCGCGGCACCCATTTACGCAGACATTTTTCAAGTTTTACGGCTTTCTCATCCGGAGGACCCCGGAGAATGGTTGCGCGCCGACCATAGATGAGTTGTTCCAGCGGATACGGTTCGAGTCCTATCTTACCGTTGAGCAGATACGGTGTCGGTTCGTCTACGATCAATCTCCCTTTCGCTCTGGTAAATGCTTTCAGACGCTTCACTGTCTCCTCTTGCAACGATATGCAGCTCGGCAATAGAACAATCCCAAAGTCCTCCTTAACGTCTGTGCGCGTATTATTTAGGCGGAGACTCAAGTTTTTATGGGTACGTTTTCCGATACGCGATGCATTTAGAATCTCCGCTGAAGCCAGTTCTTGTTCCGAAATAATCCTGAAGTCGTATCCGAATTCCCACACCGTTTGACAGAGCCAACCCCACGCTTTCGTTACCTGACTCCACACTTTCTGATCGGGTTTTGTCCAGAGGCTTTGCGTCGGTGCTACCATCAGAAGCGGTCTTTTCGGATAACCTATTGCTAACAGTTGTGATAGTGTTGGTGTTGTCGTATCTGATTTTTTTGCTGTGCTTCTATTTCTGTTTATCCAGAGATTGAAACCGAGACTCGCGTCTGCTGCCAGTGTGTGCCTGTCTGTTTTATGACTGTCCTTCCGTGCGATGCCTGCGTGTTGTGTATTGCTACAGATCCATTTTGCGACCGCGAACCGTTTGGGTGTATCTATTTCAGTAACGTTTAGAATTGGGGAGTCCACTTCTGCCAACATCGTTCCCAATTCAAACTCCAATGTCTTAGTGGTCGCTGGTAGATTTAAAGCAAACCCTAATCTCTCTTGATGGCAGAAATCACGCAGCCCACCGAGGAAACGCTTCGCAAATCGGGTTGTGAGTTCACGCCAAAATGCATTCCGAACTGCTGCTGAGTTATAAGTCTCATAAAACACCAGGGGCAAATAATCGGCGACTGTCGCTTCCATTGTTTCCAATAGTGCTGGACTCCATGGGACCGACGACGTTTCTGCTTCTAAAACACTCATCATCGATAGGAACTTCGGTAATTCGCAACTGAATCCGATGATGTCTCGCTTTCCGTAAGTCTCTAAATATTCCCGCAATACGTTTTTCACAAACGCTGAAACGCCGTTGTCGCTTAAAAGGTCTGCTACCGGTGCTTCTGTCTGATAAAGCACAATCAGCGTTCGTCCGCGAAGCCGTTCAGCGATTTCGAGATCGCCAGCCACACATTTACGGACGTAGTCACTGATATGATAGCACGGCGCATCGGCATGGGGTTGTGCGATTAGATAGTACCGACACGATTCGGATTCGCGACTTTCGGTAAATTGCCGAAGCGACCCTTGGATTGCCGTCGCTGTTCCTGTGTTACTGACACCCCATTCTATAGCGTTCAACCGATAACGCGTTTTTAACAAAGTGGATGGCAGCTGGATCCATGCGCCTTCTCCGCGTCGCGAGAGCGCTGCTAATTCCGATCGGTGTATCGCCGCCTCTTGTTTCCGCCTCCATAATAGCACGCTACCTGTCTTAAGAGAGTCCGTCTGCACAATTTTTGCTCC
>JAJECD010000124.1 GCA_022822215.1 Candidatus Poribacteria bacterium
TGTGTTGATACACAACATGACGAACATCAATACAAGGATAAAAACTGTCCACCAAGCAACAGGCACCACCCAAGCGGCGATGTGTGCTTCACGGTAAAGGCTTGATTGACCTTCGTAATATCCTGACAAGACACCAGGGTCTTGAACGGTTAGCCATGTCGGCAAGTCTTTCCAAAAAAGTTGCTGCCACTCATTCTCGGATGTGGCAAACCGGAAAGGATGTCCAAGAATAGTGACTAAGATTTCCATCATATCGTGCGAACAGAGCGAAGAAACGATGCACAACATGACGTAGATTGTGAGTAATTCAGCTGAGGTCAGTTGTAGTTTTGACGACAGTTTCCCGAATACTGCGCTAAAGACCAACAACCAAAATATGATGAAAATGACATTAGACAGTGGATGGATTAATGTCGGATGTGTATAACGAACTACCTCCAGTTCGATAATCCAGAAAACGTTAAGAGGAATCAGAAGCATCGCGATGACAAACGCCTTAAGCGTTAAACCACGTTCTCCTTTGAAATCCGCTCGCGACCGGGAGATGCCATCTACCTGTTCCGTGTTACTTGTCATATCTCTCCCTCTCACCGTTATCAAAGCGTCGCGATCAGGAATTATCTCTTCTCCGTCTATCTATCGAATCCACCCGCGTTCGCCCTCAATGATTACCTCCGTCTCGAATTTCGCGCAGCGCTGCTGGTAGTCCAGTAAGGTTTTCATCGCCTGTTCTCCTGTCAGGATACTCGGAAACTGGTCTGCTCCAATGTCGGAGGCAGCAAGTGTTTCCAGAGGTTTCCCAGGGCGCACAGGGGTTTTCGGTGGATCGGTCAAAATCGGGATTAACTCAACTGATTTCAGCATACCGGATTCAAAGGTCGCCTTCGGGATAACTATATGTGAATGCTGTTTATCGTAGGTATCATAAATGAAGTCCGAGAGGCTATAGACAATCGGTTTGCCCTGATATAACTCAATACCACCAAACGTATGCATCTGCTGACACACAACCATATCTGCCCCAGCGTCGATCAGTGCGTGTGCGAAAATCTGTTGTCGTCCGATAGCGTCATCAGCAGATCGCCCTTGGCTCCCCCAGTGTAGCCAGACAATCACAAGTGCTGTCTGTGACCGCGTCTGCTTAACTGCCGCCACCATCTCACTATAAACAGCGTAAGCAAGCGGATCCTCAGTATACCGTGTGAACGCATTCACGCGATAGTATCCGAGCAAACCGACCTGTGCCGATCCTGTTCCTACAGTGACAGGTACATAAGCCGGAAGTTTTGCCGTTTCAGTATTTGTGCCAGCACCAATCGGCTTGACATTATACCACTCCAGTTCGGCAATGGTATCCGCCAAGGCTTCAAGCCCAAAGTCCATCATATTGGGAGTGGCTAAAGAGACAGCGTCAAAACCGGCATTTGCGATAGCCCGTCCAAGCCCCGGTGCTGACCGAAACGGATTCTCAATCCCGTATCGCGGTTCACCTCTCTCTGAAATGCTCGTGTTCAGGGAAGCAGTAGCGACATCTGCCGACTGAATCAGTGCAGCAGTCCCTTGAAAAAACGTACCCGCACCTTCCCTTTCAATCAGCGGTGTCATGCGGTTACTGACGGTAATATCCCCGACAGCCAGCACTGAAATCTCGTCTGCTGCGACCCTATCGGCACTTCCGCTGAAGATCATCACCCACAAGAGGCTGCTCATCAGAAAGTAGACTCGCAATCTTCGGTAGCATGAAACGCTTAAGGCGTGCGCAGAGCGTCTAACTTTCGGCATCTTCTGGGTTTCCATCCAAGACTTCATCGAGGTCCAAACTGATGCCGAGTTCATCCAATAAATTATCGTCTTTCAATTTCATGCCGAGCATAATCAGGGTCTCAGCTAAGGTTAGCCGATCAACTTTTGTGGATTCAAGCGTTTCGGTTTCAGAGATTAGCTCTGTGCGCAACGACTCCTGACCGCGGCGTGCCTGCTCTCGCAGGAGTTTCGTTTCGTTGCTCAGCCGATCAATTTCCGTTTGGAATTCGTGAGCAAATTCGTTTACCATTGTTGATAATTTCTGAAGGTCTGATTCGCCACGTGCAGTAACTGCATCAAGCCGCGCGTCAACCTTTACGTCAACAAGCCCCTCAATTTTATCCAAGGTTAAACCAGAATCCGGGCTTTCCAGCTTCGCAGAAAGACCGCGAATATCAGCCTTAACCTCCGCGATCTCCTCGGTAACACGTTGGTCTATACGTGTGAGTTTGTCATCAACCTCTTGTTGTATCTCTTTTAGTTCTTGATTGAGGACACGCAAACGCTTGTTATAACTCCGAATATACCGTCCAACAATACTATCACGGAGATGCGCCTCTAATTGCTCTCGTGCTGGTTCTGCTTCGATTTCCGCGCGGTCATGCGCTGCGTCTTGGAAATCCATCGGGTCTTGCATATATCTTGTTCCTCCGCTTTTGAGATATGTTATCGCTGTCAGGAGTCAGCGCGTTCGCTAAACTACGGATAATTATAGACGTTCTCAGATTGCACCGGTGTCTCTGTATCTGGGAAATCGACATCCGAGTGTTGATTATTAGTTTCACGATTCGCGTTGAATTCACGTAAGATGCAGCTAACAATCTCCTCTGTGTACGCCTGCGCCTTAACATTCTGCTGATTGGCTTCCCAAGCCATCCGTGCCGCAGCTTCAAAGTATTCCGCATGTTTATAGGCATCAAGCAGATCGCTACCCCGTGAAAATGTGCCGTGTCCTACCCAATAGAGAATGTAGCGTTCAGGGTTACCGCCATTTTGAAAAAGCCGCAAACTCTCGTATGATAATTCTGGGATACCCGGTGCCCGTTCTTCCACAAATCCAATACCGCTCGAGGCATCGTATATAATCGGGGTCTCTGGCTCATAGCCCCTGAGGAAGTTGTAAAAGCGATCTGGTGCCCCATGCTCCGTGCGAGAAATCAGATTCAAGAACTTCGGTTGTAAATGCACGAGCGCATTAAATCCGTCTGCCTCCAATTGCTCAAAAATGAGGAGGTAATGGAACATCTCACTTGTTGGTGCTGGGGGGGCAATACGATCTTGATTTCGATCCAGCGTCGCTTGGTCTGGGGTGCCGAAGCGCATCCGGTAGTGCACGCCGTCCGGTTCGACCTCAATCAGCGTTACATTAAGGGCAGGATGTTCAATACCAATCATGTCCAAACGCGAACCAGATTTTGTAAGCAGGACATGCCTGCCAGCTAACCCTTTGACAACAATCTGTGGGGGCAACTGATAACGCGGTGAAGCGTCGTAAGGGATAAGACATGCTTCCTCGATGGTTTCCGCTAAAATGACTCCCATATTACCAGCAGTCGCCCACAAATAGTCGTGTGCGTGTGCGTGTGCCCCTACCCAGCCCATCTGACCTATCAGTGTCCCACATTCGCTATCAGACGGAATTGGACGTAGGTCCGGATGGTAGCCCCTCTCCTGCCAACACTTATAGCGATAGGTCTGTGGTGGCGGTGATGTCAAAGTATTCGTCAGATAAGGATTGACTAATGTTGAATCCACTCGCGATCCTCTATAGACATAGCACTCCGCATGAGGTTTAAGAATTTAATTGGATAACATAGACCTAATGTCTTCCTGTAGGAGCGAGCTGTGCTCGCGACCTATGAATCAGTACTGACTCGCTACAAGGAACCCTGGCCTCCTGTAGGAACGAACTGTGCTCGCGACCCGCGCTGCGGGTTCAAGGTTATGTAATTCCCCAATTCATTCATTAATCTTCATCTGGAGTGCAAGAAACTGAAAACTGAAAACCGAGAACTGATAACAATTAACTATAACATGTCTAAGAGAAAATAGCAAATTTTAAAGGATCAGAATTTTCTTGACGCGGATTCCCTGTCCGTGCTACAATTTTTTCCTTAGAATAACCTAAGTTGCCACCTATTTTGCGAAGGCTCTTGTAGGAAGGGTTTCTAACCCTGATCTATAACAGAAAACAGCAAAATCAGCGGAAAATCCCTGTTTTTGCAGCAAAAACATCCTTTGCTTGCTATAAAATTTGTCCGTAGCAACTTGGGTTAGAATATGCTGTTTCAGATGGATAGTTCATAGCAAGATTAACGTTAACTTTTTCTTATAATCCTTAAGAATAAATATCTAACAAAGAAATGAACGCGCTGTCTTCAAAATTCCTAATTCCATTCCTGATTTTCTGCATTCTCTTCGGATGTGGATCAGACGAAGAAGAACCCGATGGCCGCTTTTCGCTAATTA
>JAJECD010000419.1 GCA_022822215.1 Candidatus Poribacteria bacterium
GTAACGCTCCATCCATCGCATCAAGATGCGAAGTTCATTCAGATAGCCCGTTTGCTGTTCAGCGTCAGAGAGTGTGTATTGCTCCGCCTCTGGACCGCTGCCCAACGTGAAGAATATCGGAACATTGAGGGAGGTGACCGCTTCCCAGAATGGTCGGTAGACGCCATCATCCCACGGATCGGGACTGACTATGTAGGTCAGTGGATTGAACTTGATAGCGTGCAGCCCGTGCACGGTGATAGCCGTCGTTACTTCATCAACGACGGCATCCATCTCATCACGGATACGCCATTCGTCTACATGTGTCATTGAACGGAGGCGGTCTGGAAACCGCTGCACACATTCCGCCTGATAAGTACTATCCCGTCCTAACATTGGATTCGTGTGGAGCAACGCCATGTCCACCTCCGCATAATCCATCTCGGAATTCAGACTGAAAGGTGTAAATTCACAACTTCGCAGATTCGGTGGGTAGAAATGTTTGGTGTATTCTTCGCCCTCGTAATTCCAGACCACTCTGCCGCGCGAGTGGTTGATCCGAAATCGCACGTCGGGAAGGTTAGATAAATCGCGCCGACCTTCGGGAGCGAGCACATCTGAGGGACCGGGGGCGCGGTCTCGAATCCGGAACGCTGGTTGATGATGCACCGCATGCGATGCCTGGACCCACTTAAGGTGTTCTTCACTGCTAGCATATCCGCGTGGGCTGTCCGCTGGCTCAAAGCAGTAGGCGTGGGAGTCTATAATCATTGTATGCTTCCTTTCTTCGGCACCGTTACCGAGGGCGATCCGGATTTCCTATTTATGGTGAATTCTAAAAATAAATAAACACTTTCGATCTCTGATAGATGCGGTTTCTAACCGCGCCGCATTCACTCCACCTCGGTAGGTGCGGTTTCCAACCGCACCATAGGTGTCAATTTAGGGATTATCTGTAGCGTCTTGGAGTCGTGTAAAGGTTGTATTTTTTCCACAGGTTCTCTGAAAAGCGCCACCCTTTTCAAATGCAAGTTTTATGTTATTCAAGGTGTGGAGGAGTGCTGTTTTTGAGAGATGGAAACTCAAGGTTAGCAGCCTCGCATAGCCTGCGATGTATTTTGCTGTCTTGATGAAACTCTGTTGTATATATCGGTATCCGGCAGCTAACATGATGGCGTGTTGAATCAGAAGTGCGATGAGTTTGGCATAGATTTCAGTTAAGATACGATAGGGTTTGTGACTTTTGGAGATATGAAGTTTTCCGTTGCTTTTGAAGTTCTTAAACATCAACTCGATTTGCCAGCGAATACCGACGATGACGGCTATCTGTTTGGGGGTGAGTCGATGTTGTTCGATATTGGTGATATAAAGGTTCCATCCTGCAAGCCGCAATCTCGTTTTTGAGGGTGTTTGACATTTTCGTTTTGCCCAATATCGGATGTGGCGTCGGCGTTTATTTGTCTCTGCTTGGGAGAGTTTTTCAGCGACGAGGTAAACCTGAAGTTGCTTTGTTTTGCCAATACGGATACGCCTACCGATGTGGGTGTTTTGTTCTGCCTTGAGCATCTTTTCTAAAGAGAGGCGTTCACCGGTTTCATCAGACAGATACGTGTTGGCTTTCAAACGAGAAATCCAATAGATACCGTTTTCAGTGAGTTCCTCAAACACATTGAGCGAAAAATATGCCAAGTCTGCGAGTCGTAAACTTCCTTCTGGGAGTGGCTCAGATGCCTTTGCGGCTGTGGCATCAGCAGTTATGCCATCAGTAAGTTGGACATGTTGAAAGCCACCGGTAAGCACATCAAAACGCAGATGAAGTTTCAAAGCGGCTTTATTGGGATGATTCTTTTTCGGGTGTCCCTTTGAGGTCTGGTGAAGTGCATCGGGGAGCGATACCCAGGTGCTATCTTCAACATAGACGCCATTAAACTGTTGAAGTAAAGGGAGGGCTTGTGGGTCACTGGCAACTTCAAGCACTTCTGTAATCGCCGCATCAAGTGTGATTTTCAACATCTCAACTGTTTTAGGGGTCAGGCGTTGCTCAAGTGCCTGGCGGCTAACCTCTATACCGAGAGTGGCAGCCGTTTCGGTCAGTTGCTGATAACTTGCCTCCGGATTTTCCAACCAACCGAAAACGAGGATTTGCGTCAGTGCACTGCCGGTAAGTTTTCGTTTTCTTTGCACCAAGCCACTATTGATAGCGGCTTCAGCCGGAACGGTTTCAAGGATTGTTTGCATCCTTTCAGGGACTTGTTGTAAAATGGACATTGGAAATACCTCTTTTTTTGTAGAATTAACCACTAAAATCCTTTCTACATTATACAAGAGGTATTTCCATTTCATGGCATTTTTCTCACAAGAATACTCTTATATTTCTACTAAATTGACACCTATGGTGCGGTTTCCAACCGCACCTACCGAGGTGTCTCATTAATTCTAAAATCTACCATAAATTCAGCCGCAGAGACTTGAGGACACAGTAGAGTGTTATCGTACATACTGTGCAAGATAGTCCCGCGAACGCTTGAGCCCGTCGGATTCTGCCTCCCACGTCTTCCAGTAACGATAGTCTTCGAGCTCAACACTGACAATCCCGTCGAACCCTTCGTCTTCAAGCCGCTGGACGACTTTAAGCCAATTGACAACCCCATCGCCAGGGATCGTATACCGCCACCAGTCCTCACCGAAACCACGTGAGGAATGGAAGGTCGGTCCCAGATTACCGTGGAGGTAGAGTGCTTCCTGATCGAAATCGGTGTCTTTGCCGTGGACATGCACGACATGAGCGGCAAATTCGTTGAGCATCCGTATGTAATTGATGCCGATACGGACCAAATGCGACGGATCATAGTTCACGCCAAGTCCTCTTGGGCACTCCGCGAACATCGCGCGCAGCGTTTCGGGGGTGCATCCGAGCGCGGGACAGTGGGGCGAGGGACCTGGGTAACCTTCAACGGAAATGGTCACGCCGTTATCCGCAGCAAACTCTGCGATTGGGGGAACGGTCCTCTTCCACAGGTCGAAGGCTTTGGCTCGTCCAATAGTTGGATCTGCCGGGGAAAAAACGCAAAACATGAGATGAACATCGTTATCGGCTGCGGCTTGGATAGCGGCTTTTGCGGCTGCTGCCCCAGCTGCTTGTTGCGTTTTATCAACGCTTAATAGGTCGCCAGTGCCCGGCATGTCTGCCGTGCCAATTGCCAATCCTGCGTCCCTCGCTGTCCCCACAATTTCGGGTGTGACACTGCTGATATCGACAGCGTCAAAGCCGTTATCTGCACACCAACGGCAGAACTCGTCAAAGGGCAGCTCACGCGCTGTACCCGGTATCCGTAAACCAATTTTCATAGATATCTCCTTTGTTGTATGGATATTCGATTATCCAGTCATTTTATCAAAATTTTCCTTCGTGCAGAAGCCTATCCTTCAATCAGCGCCAAAGTGTCGC